>NZ_JAKZKW010000016.1:0-69868 GCF_022808695.1 Fundidesulfovibrio soli | reverse complement strand
CCAACCAAACCAAACCGGCCGGGGGGCGCCCGTGGCGGGCCGCACGCGGCAATTTTTCTAAATAGGATTCTTAAGGAACGAAGTTCCTTAAGCCGCCGGAGGCATCTTCGCCTTGCCTCCCTCCGCTCCCCGCTACACCAGGGCCTTGGCCGCGGCCAGGGCTGCGTCGTAGTCGGGCTCCTTGGTCACTTCGGGCAGCATCTCAATGTATTTGACGGTGCCGTCGCGGTCCACCACGAACACGGTGCGGGCCAGGAGGCGCAGTTCCTTGATGAGGATGCCGTAGGCCATGCCGAAGGCGCCGTCGCGGTGGTCGGAGAGGGTCGCCACGCGGTCGATGCCCGCGGCGGCGCACCAGCGCTTCTGGGCGAAGGGCAGGTCCATGCTGATGGTCAGCACGGCCACGTCCGCGCCGAGCTTGGAGGCCTCGGTGTTGAAGCGGCGGGTCTCCATGTCGCAGACCGGGGTATCCAGCGAGGGCACGGCCGCGATGATGAGCACTTTGCCCTTGTAGTCGGCCAGGGTCTTGGGGGCCAGGTCGTTGTCGAGCACGGTGAAGTCGGGGGCTTTCTGGCCCACGGCCACGGGGTTGCCGAGCAGGGTCAGGGGATTGCCGAATATGGTGACGAGTCCGGTTCTTTCGCTCATTGCTGATCTCCTTGATAAAGGGGTGTCGCCACACGGATAGCGCAATTCCCCTCCAACGTCACCGCCTTTCGAGAACTTCCACGCCTCAAAATGTTTGACATTCAAAGCATCGGCATTTATTTGAATATCAAGTTACTCGTGCTTCAAGATAAAAGGGTTCACCATGCACCACGCCCATGACCATACACACGACCACGGGCACTGCGGCTGCCACGCTCGCGAGCAGGACGCCCGCGCCGAGCGCCTGACCTGGCTGGCCTTCGGCCTCAACGCCGCTGGCATGGCCGCCGAGGTCGTCTTCGGCCTGATCTCGGGTTCCATGGCGCTGTTCGCCGACGGCCTGCACATGGCCAGCGACGCCTTCGCCCTGGGCATCGCGCTCTTCGCCTACGCCTTCGCCCGGCGCAACGCGCACAACGGGGCCTACGCCTTCGGCGCGGGCAAGATCAACTCCCTGGCCGGGTTCGCCAGCGCCGTGCTCATGGCCTGCGTGACGGCCTACCTGGCCTGGGAGTCCGCCGCGAGGCTCTTCGCCCCGGTGCCCATCGATTTCGGCCCGGCCCTGGCCGTGGCCGTGGTCGGCCTGGGGGTCAACGCCGTGTGCGCCATGTTCCTGCACGGGCACGCCCACGCCAACGCCCACGACCACAACCTCCGCGCCGCCTACCTGCACCTGCTGGCCGACGCCCTGACCTCGCTCTTCGCCATCGGTGCGCTCCTGGGGGCCAAGCACCTGGGCCTGAACTGGCTGGACCCCGTGGGCGGGCTCATCGGCGCGCTGGTGATCGGGCGCTGGGCTCTGCGTCTGATCCAGGAGTGCTCGCGGGTGCTGCTGGACCGCGTGCCCGACCCCGAGCTGCCCGCCGTGATGCGCGCCCGCCTGGAGCAGGAGGACGGCGCCCGCGTGCGCGACATAAGGATCTGGCGCGTCAGCCACCACCAGCTGGCCTCGGTGGTCACCATGGAGGACGAGTCCCCCCGCCCGCCCGAGCACTACAAGCGCCTGCTCGCCGGCATCGAGGGCCTGGACAACGTGACGGTGGAGGTCCACCCCTGCCCCTGCCCCATGGAGGGCTGAGGTTGATTGCCAAGCGGGGAAGCCTTGGCTAGAATCAGCGCATGTCCGACCTCGAATCGCTCTCGGCGCTGATCATCGAATTCTACGAGAAGCTCTCCTCCTGGGAACACGCGGTGGTCCGGGGCAGCTCGTTGACGCTGCCCCAGATGCACACGCTGGAGATATTGGGCCAGCAGCCAACCCTGCGCATGAAGGAGCTGGCAGCCAAGATGGGGCTGACCACAGGCACGCTCACCGTCACGGTGGACCGGCTGGAAAAACGCGGCCTGGTCTCGCGCGTGCCCCACGAGACGGACCGCCGCTCCGTGCTGGTGGCCCTGACCCCCAAGGGCCAGGCCATCTTCGAGGCCCATCACGCCATGCACCTGCGCCTCACGCAGGAGCTTTGCTCCTCCCTGAGCGAGGAGCAGGCCCAATCCCTGCGCGCCATCCTGCGCACCATGAACCAGGCTTTCTAGGCGTTCCCGTGGGCAAGATACTCATCATCGACGACGACGAGCCCATCCGCGAGGCCCTGACCCGCGTGGTGGAGCGCCTGGGGCACGAACCCTCCATGGCGGCCACCCTGACCCAGGGCCTGGCCATGGCCCGCGAAGGCGACTTCGACGTGGTCATGCTCGATGTGCGCCTGCCCGACGGCAACGGGCTGGAGGCCATCGGCGAGCTGCACGGCTCCCCCAGCAGGCCGGAGGTGATCGTCATCACCGGCTGGGGCGACCCGGACGGCGCCGAGGCCGCCATGCGCAAGGGCGCGTGGGACTACATCGAGAAGCCCCCCACCCTGCGCTCCATGACCGGCCCCCTGCTTTCCGCCCTGGCCTACCGCGACGCCCGGCCCGGCCCGCCGGAAAAGGGCTTCGTCTGGGCGGGCATCCCCGGCGGGCACCCGGATCGCACCGCCTGCCTGGACAAGGCCGCCCTGGCGGCCCGCAGCGACGCCAACGTGCTGCTCACGGGAGAGACGGGCACCGGCAAGGAGCTGTTCGCCCGGGCCATCCACTCCAACTCCAGGCGCAGCCGGGGGCCTTTCGTGGCCGTGGACTGCGCCGCCCTGCCCGCCACCATCGCGGAGAGCCTGCTCTTCGGCAACGAGCGCGGGGCCTACACCGGTGCGGACCAGCCGCGCGAGGGCCTGATCCTCCAGGCCCACGGGGGCACGCTGTTCCTGGACGAGGTGGGGGAGCTGCCCGCAGTGGTGCAAAAGACCTTCCTGCGCACCCTGCAGGAGCGCAAGGTCCGCCCCGTGGGCGGGCGCATCGAGCGGCCCTGCGATTTCCGGCTGGTGGCCGCCACCCACCGCGACCTTGACCGCATGGCCGGGGAAGGCAATTTCCGGGAGGACCTGCTCTTCCGCCTGCGGGGCATCGCCATCAACCTGCCGCCCCTGCGCGAGCACCCCGAGGATGTGGCCGCCTTCTCCAAGCACTTCCTTGGCCTCTCCTGCTCGCGCCACGGCGTGACACCCAAGAGGCTCAGCGCGGCGGTCAGCGCGGCCCTGGCCGCGTACAGCTGGCCCGGGAACATCCGCGAACTGCAGAACGTGATGGAGGGCATGGTGGCCCTGGCCCTGGAGGAACCGGAGCTGCACCCGGTGCATCTGCCGGTGCACGTCAGGGTGCAGGTGGCCAGGGGACAGGTGCGGGAGAGGGAGGCAGGTGGGGACGGGCACGGCGCGCCGTTCGACCTGGGCCCGGCCGGCGCGCTGCCCAGCCTCAAGGTGTACCGCCAGGCCATGGACAGGCTTTATCTTGAACAGTTGCTGCTGCGGGCGGGGGGCAGCCCCGCCGAGGCGGTGAATATTTCCGGGCTGTCGCGGTCCAGGCTGTACGCGCTGCTCAAGGAGCATGGGCTGAAGCTGCTGCAATAACTCGCACTCCATGTTCTGGTCACATTATCGATGACACAGTTGCGGACGGCAGAGCCTGATTTTTGCATCAGTATGCCCGCAGTTTTCAGTGCGACGCGTCATTATTGCGCATTGTACTCTTTGTTTTTCATTTGAAATATTGGCGCAACAACTCCGCGCGCTTGCCATCAACTGACATTTCTTGCATCTTATTTCGCACGAATGACTCACCAATATACATTGGTTTTTTCAAATCATCGAGAACAACTCGAGCAGAATGTGCGTCAACCATGGCTAAAGCATTTACGAGACACTCTGCATTTTTCTCAAATATTCCCTCCTCCACCACGCGCATGAATGCTGCTGTTGCTTCAGCATTCCCTTCGATCTGTTTTGCCAGCACAAGAAAATCTGCAGTGTCTTCAGAGCTTGTACACGCGACAGCTTCTTTCGCGACGCGATTAAATATCAGCCAGAATCCGCTGTAATCTTCATTGTATAATTTTCTGAAATTATCGGCGAGAAATTTGGCATCGGCTTCGTAGCCGCAATACTGTCCAGAAGCATACGCGGTGGAAACATCACCCAAGGAGATTAAGAGCAGAACCGCCAAGCAGATGAGGCAACTCGGTCTCATCAGAGACTCCCATTGCGTGCACATGGTGTTCGATGAATACTAACAGTGCCGGTTTTCGTCCCTTTGCGCCCTTGGCAATCTGACGGCATGCCTACCCGCCGCAAATTTCCCTATAGACCCTCATCATCGCCTCGAACATGGCCTCCGGCGCGAACCGCGTCCGCACGGCCTCCAGCCCGGCCGCGCCCATGGCCCGCCAGCGGGCCTCGTCCGCGTCGATCTCCAAGATCGCGCCCGCCAGTGCCGCCGCGTCGCCCGGCGGCACGGTGAGCCCCGTGACCCCGTGCTCGTTGACCAGGGGCACGCCCGAGCCCGCGATGCGCGTGGAAACCACGGGCCTGCCGCAGGCCATGGCCTCCAGCTGGACCATGCCGAACATCTCGGCGCGCGTCACCGAAGGCAGGCAGAACACCCGGCTGAAGGTGAAGTGCGCCGACAGCTCCTCCTGCTCCACCCGGCCCAGCAGCACGGCCCGGCCCTCCAGCCCCTTGGCCCGGATGCGCGCCTCCAGTTCTCCCTTGAGTGGCCC
Source organism: Fundidesulfovibrio soli (assembly GCF_022808695.1). Lineage (NCBI taxonomy): Bacteria > Pseudomonadati > Thermodesulfobacteriota > Desulfovibrionia > Desulfovibrionales > Desulfovibrionaceae > Fundidesulfovibrio > Fundidesulfovibrio soli. The sequence goes on along the minus strand of NZ_JAKZKW010000016.1, from coordinate 65,130 downwards.
GGTGCCGCCGATGAGCGTCACCCACTCGGGCGGCAGCAGCGCGGCGGCGTCCACCAGATGCTCGAACCCCTTGTAGGAGATGAGCCTCCCTAGGGCGAATACGGCCTTGCGCCCCGGAAAGCGCTCCCGCAGGCGGGCCAGGGCGGCCTGGTCCACCAGCTCGGGGGCAAAGGGCGCGGCCTCCATGCAGAAGGGGATGATGTGGGCCTTGGGCGCGAAGGCCTTCGCGTACTCGGAATCATCAATGTGGGCGCGGGTGGCCCCGATGACCGCGTCGGCGCGGCGGGCCAGCCAGTTGCCCAGCAGGAGCCTGTAGGCCTTGTTGAAATACACCTGGCGGATCACGTCGCTGTGCCAGTGCACCACGACCTTGGCGCGCGGGTTCACCAGGCGCAGGGCCAGGGCGGCCAGGGGGTTGGGGCAGTGCAGGTGCAGCACGTCGTAGCGGGGGGCGAGTTCGGCCAGCAGGCGCACGTAGCGAACGGAGACGGGCGTGGAGGCCGCCACCAGGGGCGTGGCCGCGCGGTACACGGTGTGGCCCTCCAGCTCCTCGCGCAGCTCGGGCATGTCCCCCCGGGGCTGGGCGCAGAGCACGTCGCTGCGCGCGCCCAGGGCGGTGAGGCCCCGGGCCAGCTGGCTGGTGACCGTCTCGATGCCGCCTTCCACCGGCGGGTAGTATTTGCCCAGGTGCAGGACGCGCATCAGCGGGGGCCGGAGAGCCGCTCCAGGGTGGAGACCACGGTGCGCCTGAGTTGCTCCACGCGGCGCAGGGTGTAGTCGGACTGGGTGTCGTCGCGCAGGTTCTTCACCAGCCAGAGCACGCCCATGGACGCGCCCCCCTTGCTGATAAGCGGCAGCTCCACCTTGAGGAGCGACCGCTCAGTGAGGAATTCGCGCTTGTCGCGGTCCAGGTCGGCGCGCTGCCACTCGAACACCCTCGGGCAGGAGACGGGGCCGCAGGCGCTCCCGGCCACGTCGTGCGGGGCCTGGGGGGCCATCTCCGTCTTGGGGGCCGCCTCCTGGGTGAGCATCATCTCGCCCAGGTCGAACCCGAGCTGCTCCAGGGCCTCGCAGACGTTCTCCCACATGGAGGGCAGGTCCGGGGCCTGGGAGATCTCGATCTGCAGGTTCAGGAAGGTGCGCCGCCCCTGGCTGACCCCGGCCACGTCGGAGATGTCGCGTATCCAGCCGAAGACCTTGTCCACCGCGAAATAGCTGAAGTACCCGGCCTTGCGCACGAACAGGATCAGCGCCCCGCCCAGCAGCAGGATGAACAGGCCCGCGGGCACGTCGCGCATGTTCACGATGAGCACGGCCATCACGGCCAGGAAGGCCGTGACCCCGTAGAGGAAGACAACGGCCTTGCGCTGCGACCAGCCCTTGGCGATCAGGTTGTGGTGCACGTGCTGGCGGTCCGGCTCGAACATCTTCTTGCCGCGCACGAAGCGGCGCAGGGGCGAGGTCAGGGTGTCCAGCAGGGGCACGCCGAAGGCCAGGATGGGCATGAGGATGGTGGCGCCAACCTGCGACTTGGAGGAAGACAGGATGGAGAGCGCCGCCACCATGTAGCCCAGGAAGTAGCTGCCCCCGTCGCCCAGGAAGATGGTGGCCGGGTTGAAGTTGTAGCGCAGGAAGCCCAGGGCCCCGCCGCCCAGGGCCGCGAAGAGCATGGCGGGCAAGGGGTCCGCGCGCATGGTTGCCAGCACCACCTGCACCGCGCAGACGAAGAAGGCCACCCCCGCGGCAAGGCCGTCCAGGCCGTCGATGAGGTTGATGGCGTTGATGAACAGCACGAACCAGAACACCGTGAGCCCGTAGGAGAGCATGTCCTGATTCAGGTGCAGGGAGAACATCTCCCCCATGCTGAAGGACTCGATGCGCACCCCGCCGAAGAAGCAGATGCTGGCCGCAGCGATCTGGGCCAGGAACTTGAGCTTGGCCGGCAGGGGTTTGCGGTCGTCCGCCAGGCCCACCAGGAAGATGAACAGCCCGCCCGCGTACACGGCCAGCATCTGGCCGCGCGGGATGAGCCTGCCCGTGCCGTGGAAGTCCGCGAAGGCGGCCAGCGCCAGCGCCGCGAAGAAGGAGATCACCAGGGCCAGCCCGCCGCAGCGCGGGATGGGCTGAGTGTGCACCTTGCGCCCCTGGGGGGTGTCCATGAAGCCGAAGGCGCGGCCGAAACGGGCGGCCAGCGGGGTGGCCAGGAGCGCCGTCGCGAGGCCCACGGCGAAAACCCCGGCGATCCAGCGCAGCATCAGAAGGCCCGCCTCACGAAGGTGTAGAGGGACTTGAGCAGGCTCGCCAGGCCCTTGCGCCTGACCATCTCGGCCATGATGGAGAAGCTCTGCCCGGGCTCAAAAAGATACTTGAGCACCTTCTTGCGGGCCACCCGGCGGGAGAACTCGGCGTACCAGCGGTCGATGTCCTCGGCGGAGAGGCCGGGGTAGCTGATGATGGAGGAGCCCATGCCGTCGAAGCGGGAGAGGTCCGTGGTGGTGAGGTAGCCGTTCTCCTGGGCCCACTTGTACATGGGCGTGCCCGGGTACGGCACCGCCTTGGAGACCTGGGCCGTGTCCACCTCGATCTCCTCCATGTAGGCCATGGACTTGCGGATGGTCTCCTCGGTCTCGCCGGGCAGGCCCAGGCAGAAGGTGGCGTGGGTGCGGATGCCCAGCTCCTTGCACCATTTGGCCACCTGCTTGGCCTTCTCCAGGTCCAGGGGCTTGCCGATGGTCTTCAGGATGGACTGCTCGGCCGACTCCACGCCGAACTTCATGCCGATGCACCCGGCCTTGGCCATGGCCGCGAGCATCTCGCGGTCCACGAACATGGCGTCGCCCATGACGGTCCAGGGCACCTTGAGGCCACGGCGCATGATCTCCTCGCAGATTTCCATCACGTGGGGCTTGCGCACCACGAAGCTCTGGTCGTCGAAGTAGAACTGGCGCGCCCCGAAGCGCTCCTGGCAGTACTGCATCTCGTCCACCACGGACTTGGCCGAGCGGGCGCGGTACTTGGGGGAGGCGTACATGACGTGGCGCTCCTGGCAGTAGACGCAGCCGCAGGGGCAGCCCCGGCTGGAGAGGATGTTGATGCAGGGGCTGTAGAGCGTGAAGTCCGGGTAGATGGTGGCCGGGAAGTCGTCGCGGTCCGGGAAGGGCAGCTCGTCCAGGTCGGCCAGCAGGGGGCGGGGGTCGTTCACCACCACCCCGTCGGGGCCCTTCCAGGCCAGCCCCAGCACGCCGGAGAGGTCGCCGCCGTCCATGAGCGCCAGCACCAGGTCGCGCACGGCCAGCTCGTATTCGCCGCGCACGGCGAAATCCAGGCAGTCGTTTTCGGCCAGCAGCTCCTTGTGGGTCACGGTGGCGTAGTTGCCGCAGACCACCACCTTGCAGCCCGTGGCGGCCTTGACCTGCATCAGGAAGGCCAGGTCGTCCTCCAGGGTCAGGGAGGCCAGCTCCACCACCAGCAGGCCGGGCTTGCGGGCGACGATCTCCTTCAGCAGCTCGTCCCCGGTGAGGTCCAGCACCACGCCGTCCAGGCCGCGGGCCTGGGCCTTGGTGTCGCGCTTGAGCACGGCCAGGGTGTAGGCCAGCCAGAAGGGGAAGGGGTAATAATCCACCGAGCGGGACTTGCCGATGGTCATGGGCCAGCGCGAGCCCGCCTTGATGAAGTGCTTCACCGATCCGTCGGCTTCCACCTTGACGCCGGCCAGGTTGGCCACGAGAACATTCATATGGTATATTTGCGGGATGGGTTGATGTTGGAATGATTTGGGTTGCCAGGGCCTGCGCCCCTGGATATGCACAACAGCCAGCCGCTTCTATCCCAAAAAAACGCGAACGCCAATGCGCCACAGCCCCCTCATTTTGCACGACGCCTTCGCCTTCCCCGGCGGCGGGGAGAAGGTCGCCCAGTGCCTGGCCGAGCTGACCGGCGGCATCCTCTGGACCGCGCAGTTCAACGCCCAGGCCTTCCCCGAGGGATTCTTCAAGGACCGCCCGCCCATGGACATGCGCGCCCGGGAACGCCACCCGGACCTGGCCCGCTGGTCCGAGACGGCCTGTTTCTGGCGCACCTTCGCCGAATTTCCGGCCATCGCCCCGCCCTACGCCGTGTTCAGCGGCTCCCTGGCCCCGCTGGCCCACAAGCGCATCACCGGCAAGAAGATCCTCTACTGCCACACCCCGCCGCGCATCCTCTACGACCAGCGCGATTTCTACCTGCGCGGCAAGCCGCCCATGAAGCGCCAGGCCTATGCGGCCTTCCTCTGGGCCTTCGAGCGGGCTTACGCCAGGGCCGCGCGGGCCATGGACGTGATCGTGGCCAACTCCCAGAACGTGGCCCACAGGCTGGGGAGCTTCCTGCAGCTGGACTCCGTGGTGGTGCCGCCCCCGGTGCGCACGGCCGATTTTTCCTGGATCGCCCAGGAGGATTTCTACCTCTCCACCGCCCGGGTGGACCGGCTCAAGCGGGTTGAGGTCATCGCCGAGGCCTTCCTTGGCATGCCGGAGAAGCGGCTGGTCATCGTCTCGGGAGGCAGCGAACTGGAGAAGGTGCGGGCCATGTGCGCCGAGGCACCCAACATCGAGGTGCGCGGCTGGGTCAGCCCCGAGGATTTGCGCCGCCTGACCGGCACCTGCCTGGCCACGATCTACATCCCCCGCGACGAGGACTTCGGCATCTCCCCGGTTGAATCCATGGCCGCAGGCAAACCCGTGATCGGCGTGGCCGAGGGCGGCCTGCTGGAGACCGTGCGGGAGGGCAGCACCGGCATCCTGCTGCGGGCCAACCCCGACGCGGGGGACGTGGCCCGGGCCGTGGCCCAGATGACCCCGGAGCTGGCCCTCTCCATGCGCCCGGCCTGCGAGGCCCGCGCGAAGCGGTTCGACGAGGCCGCCTTCCGCGAGAAGATGGCCAAGGTGATCGCGGACGTCACGAGTTAAGAGGAATCATCACCGGACGAGCCTTGTGTGCTTGTCCCGTTACAGACGCGGTGAGTCGTGGCGGGTCCTGCAGTGGCCTCTCCAGGGCAGGAGCCTAGACAGGCTGGAGGCCTCCGGCGGGCAAAGGGCCTTCGGCCCTCTGCACTCCCTTTCCGCTTCGCGTAGCGCCCTGCAAGCCAGCACACCGCGAAAGATTTGCCTGCTCCCTGCGCGAAGCCGTAAAGGATTCCAAAGGAACGAAGTTCCTTTGGCGGGAGAGTGCAGAGAGGGCGGCGCCCTCTCTGCCCGCCGGAGGCCCCCGGCCTCATCACGCACCATCAAGGAGCCTCCGTGGCCCGCAAGCTCAAAGTCATCGTCAACGCGGTTCCCCTGACCGGGGTCAACACCGGCATCGGGCGCTACCTGCGCTGCCTCTGCGCGCACATCGAGAGCCGCCACGGCTCCGAGGTCTCCCTCTCCTACTTCGACGGCCGGCGCGTGCTGCCCTCCATGCCCGCCCCGGCCGCCAGCGTGGCCGGGCGCTCCCGGCTGACCAAGCTCCTGTGGAGCCTGCCCCCGGCGGCGGCCCTGGCCGCGCGCCTGGCCGTGCACGCCCGGCGCGAGTGGGCCTTTTACAACGCGGCCAAGGGCTTCGACGTCTACCACGAAGCAGCCTTCTTCCCTTTCCTGGCTCCCAAGGGCGTGAGGACCGTGTTCACCGTGCACGACCTCTCCCTCATCCGCTACCCGCAGCACCACCCCCGGGAGCGCGTGCTCTATTTCGAGATGTTCTTCCGCCGCCGCCTGAAGCGCGTCTCGCGCTACTTGGCCGTGTCCCGGTTCACCCGGCGCGAGATGCGCGAGGTGCTGGGCATCACGGAAGACATGGTGGACATCACCTACAACGCCGTCGAGCCGGAGTTCTTCCGCCCCCGCCCCGGCGAATCCCTGGTCCCCGGCCTGGCTCCGGGCGAGAAGTACTTCTTCTTCCTGGGCACCAACGACCCGCGCAAGAACCCCCAGGTGATCCCCAAGGCCCTGGCGCAGAGCGGCCTGGACACCCCCCTGGCGCTGGCCGGCTGGAGCGGCTGGGCGGCCGACGCCGCGGGGCCCGGCCGGGTGATCGAGCTGGGCTACGTGCCGGACGAGGCCCTGCCCGGGCTCTACTCCGGCGCGCTGGCCCTGGTGTACCCCAGCATGTACGAGGGCTTCGGCCTGCCCGTGCTGGAGGCCATGGCCTGCGGGTGCCCCGTGATCACGGCCAACGCGGCCAGCCTGCCCGAGGTGGGCGGGGAGGCCTGCCTGTACCTCGACAATCCCTCCGACCCCGGCGAGATGGCCCAGGCCATGCGCCGCCTCGCCCACGACCAGGACCTTCGCGAGGCCCTGCGCCTGCGCGGGCTGGAGCAGGCCGCCAAATTCCGCTGGGGCGACTCCGCCGACGCGGCCGTTGCTGCGTATTTCAAAGCTGCAACTTGACGATCCCACTCTTTTTTTTAAACCTTTTCCACACCCGGCCGTATCCAAGGGTTGAATCCTTTTCACCCGGAGTTTTCTCATGAGCATCAAGTGGAAAGTCCTGCTTACGGCCATTGTCGGCCCTCTGGTTCTCGCAGCCGCAATGTTCGTCCAGGAGATGTTTTCCATCTCCGAGGCCTCCGAGCAGGCCATCCTGCAGGAGGCGCGGGGCATCGTCTACATGGCCGAGGCTGCCCGCTCCGAAATGTCGCGCAAGCTGGAGCGCGGCATCATCAAGCCTTTCGACCAGCTGCCCAAGGACCGCCTGATCGAGGCCGTGCCCGTCATCACGGCCATCACCATGGCGCAGGAGAACGCCGCCAAGCTGGGCTACCAGTTCCGGGTGCCCAAGGTCTCCCCGCGCAACCCCAAGAACGAGCCCACCGAGCAGGAGCGCAAGATCCTGGCCGAGCTTGAATCCAGGAAGCTCGACGAATACGTGGTCAAGGAACCGGACAAGATCCGCTACTTCCGGCCCATCCGGCTCACGCAGGACTGCCTCTACTGCCACGGCGACCCCAAGGGCGAGAAAGACCCCCTGGGCGGCGTGAAGGAAGGCTGGAAGGCCGGCGAGGTGCACGGCGCGTTCGAGATCATCTCCTCCCTGGAGCGCAGCCACAAGCAGACCATGCAGGCGGCCATGTACACCGGGGTGATCACCCTGCTGCTCCTGGGCGCGGTGGTTGCGGCTGCCTGGTGGCTGGTGAACAGCGGCATCCTGCGGCCCCTGACACACATCCAGGAATTCGCCGAAACCGTGGCCGGGGGCGACCTGAACGCGCAGCCCAGGGGCGCGTTCACCGCCGAGCTGCTCACTCTCAAGAACGCCCTCTCCTCCATGGTGGGCCGGCTGCACGAGAAGATGGACGAGGCCGTGCGCAAGACCGCCGAGGCCGAGCAGCAGAAGCGCAACGCCGAGCAGGCCATGCAGGAGGCCCAGGCCCAGGAGGCCAAGGTCACCGGGCTGCTCAACACCATGTCCACCGTGGCCCAGGAATCCTCCGAGATCGCCCGGCAGGTGGCTCTCGCCTCCGAGGCGCTCTCCGCCCAGGTGGAGGAGGTCAACAAGGGCGCCGAGATACAGAACCAGCGCACCGAGGAGACCGCCACCTCCATGGAGGAGATGAACGCCACCGTGCTGGAGGTGGCCCGCAACTCCTCCGCCGCGGCCGAGGCCGCCGAACAGGCCCGCAACGAGGCCCGCAACGGCGAGAGCATCGTGGCCAAGTCCATGTCATCCTTCCAGGAGGTCAGCGACAACGCCCAGAAGCTCAAGCAGCAGATGGCCGCCCTGGGCAAGCAGACCGAGGACATCAGCCGCATCCTGGACGTGATCTCCGACATCGCGGACCAGACCAACCTCCTGGCCCTGAACGCCGCCATCGAGGCCGCCCGCGCGGGCGATGCGGGCAGAGGTTTCGCGGTCGTCGCCGACGAGGTGCGCAAGCTGGCCGAGAAGACCATGAACGCCACCAAGGAGGTGGGCGAGGTGATCGGGGCCATCCAGAACGGGGCGCGCGAAAACATCAAGAGCGTGGAGGCGGCCGGCGAATCCATCGACCTGGCCACCGGCCTGGCCAAGCAGTCCGGCGAGGCCCTGCGCCACATCGTGGATCTGGTCAACCACACCTCGGACCAGGTGCGCTCCATCGCCACCGCCGCCGAGGAGCAGTCCGCCGCCAGCGAAGAGATCAACCGTGCCGTGGACGACATCCGCCGCGTCACCTCCGAGACCACGGACGGCATGGGCCACTCGGCCAGGGCCGTGGCCGACCTGGCGGTGCTGGCCCAGAAGCTCCAGAAGCTCATCGACGCCATCCAGCGCTAGACACCCTCAAGCGCGAAAAACACTGCGGCCCGGGCTTGCGTCCGGGCCGCCTTTGCTTTTATGGAACGGCCCATGAAAGACGAACGCGGCATCTTCTACTATCCGGCCCCGCAGAACCACCGCATCCACATGTACGTCCGCGAGAGCTTCGGCTCCGTGGAGTTCCGCATGTACAACGCCGACTACCCCGAGGTCTGGGAGCGCCACGGCTGGATCCCCTACGAGGAGATCGAGCTGGCCGCCGAAGAGTACAAGCGCCGGGGCCGCAACACGGACCCCATGCTGCTCTACGACCTTGACGTGGCCAAGCGGCTCATCACGGACGAGGGGCCCGGCCTCTCCACCGGCGCAGCCGGTACGTCGCATTGAGCCTGAACCGGCCCGACGTGCGGGTCTACGGCCAGGTGCGCCTCGCCGACGCGGCAGCCGTGGCTCGCCTTTCCGACGCGCTGCCCGATGAAGCCTCGACCGTGGACGGCCACACCCTGGAGATCGACTTCCAGGGCTTCTACATCGACGTGGAGCCCTTCCTGGAGCTTGCGGCGCAGCTCATGCGCCCGGGCGACTCCGGCCATATGGACCACTTCGACGACGAGCACGGGGTGCTCACCCGCTACGACCTGCACCCCGGCGGGCACGAGAGCAAATCCCACCGCTACGACGACATCCTGGAGCACACCAAGAACGAGGGGAACAGGTGATCGCCCGCACGTGGCGCTGCCGTTGCCCGCTTGAGCACCGCGACGGATTCCTCCGGCACCTGGAGGCCACGGGCGTACGCGAATCCGCGGCCCTGGCGGGCTACCTGGGGCACCAGGTGCTTACGCGCGACCTGGACGGCCGGGTGGAGATCACCCTGGTGACGTACTGGCGCTCCATGGAGGACGTGGCCGCGTTCGCGGGCGCCGATCCCTCCCGGGCCCGGCTCTGGCCCGAAGACGAGGCATACGGCATCGAGTCCGACCTGGACGTGCGCCACGACGTGGTGCTCAGCTCGACCTTGCCCTTTTCCCGCTGATTCTTAGCCCAATAAAAAAGCGGGGCCGCGCACGCGCGGCCCCGCATTCTGAATCGTCGCCCTTCTTCCGCTACGCAAGCCAGAACAGGTCCAGCAGCACCCCAACGAACAGCGAGGCGGCCACCACGCCGTTGATGGTGAAGAAGGCCATGTCGATGCGGCTCAGGTCCTTCTCGGAGATGAGCCTGTGCTCCACCCAGAGCAGCGCGCCCGTGGCCAGCAGGAACCCGAAGTAGCCCCAGCCCAGGGCCGCGCCCCAGCCCGCCAGGGCGAAGAGCAGCACCGCGTTGCCGTGCAGCAGCGCCGCCATGCTCAGGGCGTTGCCCACGCCGAAGCGCGCGGGCATGGACCACAGGCCGTGCTTGCGGTCGAATTCCACGTCCTGGCAGGAGTAGAGCACGTCGAACCCGGCCACCCAGCAGCTCACGCCCAGGCCGAACAGGGCCATGGGCAGGCTGAACTGCGGGGTCACGGCCAGCCACCCGGCCATGGGGGCCAGGCCCAGCACGGAACCCAGCACCAGGTGGCACATCCAGGTGAAACGCTTGGTGAAGCTGTAGAACCCGGACCAGACGAGCGCGATGGGGGCCAGGGCCAGACACAGGGGGTTCATGCCCCAGCATGCGGCCACGAACACGGCCGCGCAAACGCTCACGAAAATCCAGCCCTCGGTGATGCCGAGCGCCCCGCGCACCAGCTCGCGCCCCTGGGTGCGGGGGTTGTGGCGGTCGTAGCGCAGGTCCAGCAGGCGGTTGACGCCCATGGCCCAGGAGCGCACCGCCACCATGGCCACGGTGAGCAGCAGGAAGGGCTTGAGCCCCGGCCAGCCGCGCTTGGCCAGGAACAGGCCCACGTAGGCGAAGGGCAGCGCGAACACCGAGTGCTCGATCTTGACCAACCCGGCGTAGACCTTGGCCCGCTCGAGCACGGCGTCCATGCCGGGCAGCGCGGCGGCGAAGCGTTTGAGCGCGGTCATGGGCCTACTCCCCCAGGCGCACGACGCCGTAGTTCTTCTTGCCCTTGCGCACCAGCAGCAGCTCGCCGCCGATGAAATCCTCGGCGGGGAAGGCGTAGCCTTCGGCCACCTTGGCGTTGCCCACGTAGACGGCCCCGGCGGCCAGGTCCTTCCTGGCCTGGGACTTGGATGCGCACAGACCCAGCTCCGTGAGCAACGTCACCAGGTCGGGGACGGCCTCCTTGGAGGCGTAGGCCTTGCCCGGGGCGGACTCCAGCGCGGCCTTGAGCGTGCCCAGGGCCACGCCCTCCAGGCCGCCCTTGCCGAAGAGGAACTCGCTGGTCTTGACCACGCTGTCTGCCTCGTCCTTGCCGTGGACCATGGTGGTCATCACGTGGGCCAGGGCGCGCTGGGCCTCGCGCAGATGCGGGCGCTCGGCCACGGCCTGGGCCAGGGCCTCGATCTCCTCGTGGGGGAGGAACGTGAAGTACTTGAGATAGGGCACCACGTCGCGGTCGTCGGCGTTCATCCAGTACTGGAAGAAGGCGTAGGGGCTTGTCATCTCGGGGTCGAGGTAGATGGCCCCCTTCTCGCTCTTGCCGAACTTGGCCCCGGAGGCCGTGGTGATGAGCGGGAAGGTCATGGCGTGGGCGTCCTGCCCGCCCTTGCGGCGGATCAGCTCAAGCCCGGCGGTGATGTTGCCGAACTGGTCGCCGCCGCCGATCTGCAGGGTGGTGCCGCTGGTCTGGCGCAGGTGGTAGAAGTCGTAGGCCTGCAGGATCATGTAGCTGAACTCGGTGTAGGAGATGCCGGACTCCTCGCGGTCGATGCGGCCCTTCACCGAATCCTTGGCCAGCATGTAGTTGACCGTGAAGTGCTTGCCCACGTCGCGCAGCAGGTCGATGGCGGAGAGCTTGCCGATCCAGTCCAGGTTGTTGACCACGTCGATGGACGCGCCGTTGTCAGCGAAGAGCTTGAGGATCTGGGCCTTGATGCGCTCGGCCTGGGCCGCCACCTGGTCGGCCGAGCTGAGCTGGCGCTCCTTGTCCTTGCCGCTGGGGTCGCCGATGAGGCCCGTGGCCCCGCCCAGCAGGGCGATGGGCTTGTGCCCGGCCAGCCCGCAGCGCATGAGCGCCAGCAGGGGCACCATGTTGCCGATGTGCAGGCTGCGGGCCGTGGGGTCGAAGCCGCAGTACATGGAGCGCCCGGGGGCGGAAAGGTGCTCGCGCAGCTCGTCCGCGCCGGAGGTCTGGTGCACCAGGCCGCGCCAGGACAGATCGTCGAAAATGTTCACGCTATTCTCCTTGCCAGGGCCGCACGGAAAGGGCGCGGCCCGTGGTGTGATCGATCTCGCAGAGTGCGCCTTCCAGGCGCGCGGGGCCCTTGGCCACCTCGAAGCGCACGGGCAGGCGGTTCAGGAAGCGGCCCACGATGCTCCGGGCCTCCATGCCGATGATGGAGTCCGTCGGCCCGCACATGCCCACGTCGGTGAGGTAGGCCGTGCCGCCGGGGAGGATGCGCGGGTCGTTGGTCTGCACATGGGTGTGGGTGCCGAGCACGGCGCTGACCCGACCGTCCAGGTGGTAGCCCATGGCCTTCTTCTCCGAGGTGGCCTCGGCGTGGAAGTCCACGATGCGCACCTTTACGTCCTGCGGCAGGGCGGCCAGCAGAGCCTCGGCGCGGGCGAATGGGCAGTCCACGGCCTCCATGTAGGTGCGGCCCAGCAGGTTGAGCACCGCGAAGGGCACGCCCGTGGCCGTCTGGAACACCCCCAGCCCGTTGCCGGGGGCCCCTTCGGGATAGTTGGCCGGGCGCAGCAGGCGGTCGGTTTCGCCGAAAAAGTTGTAGATGTCTTTGTGCTTCCAGATGTGGTTGCCGCTGGTGAGGGCCTCCACGGGCAGGGCGAGCAGCTCTTTGGCCGCCTTGGAGTTGAGGCCGATGCCCCCGGAGGCGTTCTCGGCGTTGGCCAGAAGCGCGTCCAGCTCCAGGGTGCGCCGCAAACGCGCCGCACTGTCGGACAGGGCCTTGCGCCCGGAGCGGCCGACGATGTCGCCGAGGAAGAGCAGCTTCATGGGTCCGGGTGCGGTTGATGGTGGCCGGGGGGCATGGCCCCGCGCGGGCGGATACAAGGCGCCCGGAGCCGCGAGGGCTCCGGGCGCGTCCCTTGAAGAGAAGCTATTTCGCGAACCCGACCGCGCGGCGCTCGCGGATGACCGTGACGCGGATCTGGCCCGGGTAGGTCAGGTTGTCCTCGATCTTCTTGGCGATGTCCTTGCAGATCAGGTGCGTCTTGTCGTCGTCCACGGCGTCGGAGTCCACCACCACGCGGATCTCGCGGCCGGCCTGGATGGCGTAGGCCTTGGAGACGCCCTCGAAGTCGGTGGCGATGTTCTCCAAGTCCTCCAGGCGCTTGACGTAGCTGGAGAGCAGCTCCTTGCGCGCGCCGGGGCGGGCGCCGGAGAGGCTGTCGGAAGCCTGCACCAGGATGGCGTACACCGTCTTGGGGGGCACGTCCTCGTGGTGGGCCTGGATGGCGTGGGTGATGTCCTTGGATTCGCCGAACTTCTTGGCCAGGTCGTAGCCGATGATGGCGTGGGGGCCTTCGATCTCGTGGTCCACGGCCTTGCCGATGTCGTGCAGCAGACCGGCGCGCTTGGCCTTCTTGACGTCCAGGCCCAGCTCGGAGGCCATGATCCCGCAGAGGGAGGCCACCTCAAGCGAATGCTGGAGCACGTTCTGGGAGTAGCTGGTGCGGTAGTGCAGCTGGCCCAGGAGCTTGACGATCTCGGGATGGATTCCGTGCACGCCCACGTCGAAGGTGGCCTGTTCGCCCAGCTCGCGCAGCTTGACGTCGAACTCCTGCTCGCACTTCTTGACGATGTCCTCGATGCGCGCGGGGTGGATGCGCCCGTCGGTGATCAGGCGCTCCAGGGCCATCTTGGCGATCTGGCGGCGGATGGGGGAGAAGGCCGAGAGGATGACCGTCTCGGGGGTGTCGTCGATGATGAGATCGACCCCGGTGGCGGCCTCAAGGGCGCGGATGTTGCGGCCCTCGCGGCCGATGATGCGGCCCTTCATCTCCTCGCTGGGCAGGGTCACGGCGGTGACGGTCTGCTCGGAGACGTAGTCGCCGGCGTAGCGCTGGATGGCCAGGGCCAGGATCTCCTTGCTCTTCTTGCCCGCCTCTTCCTTGGCCTCGGTCTCGATCTGGCGGATCATGCGCGCGGCCTCGTGGCGGGTACGGCTCTCCATGTCGGCCATGAGGACCCTGCGGGCCTCCTCGGCGGTCATGCCGGAAATTTCCTGGAGCTTGCGCTCCTGCTCCTGGACGCCCTCTTCGAGGCGGGCTTCCTTCTCCTCCAGGGTTTTCTCCTGCTGGCTCAGGCGCTTCTCCTGGGAGAGCAGGTCGGACTCCTTCTGGGTGGCCTTCTCAAGCTTGGATTCGAGCTTGTCCAGCTTCTCCTGCAGGGAGGACTCCTTGCGCAGGATCTGGCTTTCGCGCTCCTTCACCTCGCGCTCGTGTTCGAGCTTCTGCTTGTACAGGTCGTCCTGGGTCTGGAGGATGATTTCCTTCTTGTGCGCCTGGGCCTCCTTGCGGGCTTCCTCCAGGATGCGCTCGGCAAGGGTTTTGGCCTCGGCAAAGGTTTTCGTGGTGATCATGCGGTTGAGCAGCCAGCCGCCGGCCGCACCTGCGGCCAAACCGCCCACTCCGATGAGGAGTACGCTGAAGTCCATAGAATGACCCCTTTATTGTGTCACGGACCAGGGTCCGATAGTGCCCGCCCAAACCGGGCGCGCCCTTGGTGATGCGAGAGTGCGCTGAACGCTATGGACCTCAGCTGTCTGAGGAGGGGCAAGGCGGAGGAGGGACGAATACGCCGTCCGGAAACGGCGGGGATGGCCGAAGCCCCGGAGAGCCGTGTCGAAGAGTGGTTTTGAACCTTGCAGAGCAAGGTGGGCGACACTGCGCTGCCATCAGGCTCCCCGCGAAGCGGGTATGCGCACAGGCAGCCTCGGAGCGTCACCCGTTTTTTGAGTATCGGCTCAAAAACCAATCGACGATCACGCACACTCCAGGGAAATATCCATTACGACGCCGGTTGTTTCAGGTCCGGCACTTTTATCCTGTTCAGAATCTTGTCGAGTTTTTCTTCCATCTCTGCAAGCTTCTGGTTGGCCATGATCAAATCGTCCGCCAGGCCCAAGGCCACAAACGTCAGCAGTTTTTCCTTGCTCAGGTTCTTATTGGCCGGATTGAGCAACCTGTAGCGATCTTCAACCAACATCTTGGCTTGTTCAACGCGTTCCGGCTCCGCGTCGGTCTTGAAGGAAAGTTCAAGACCAATGACAACCTTGCTGTAACTAGGCATCGGGATTCAACTCAGATCGGCTCCTCTTGCAGTTTCCTGAGAAGCTGATCCACCCGGGACAATACGGCATCCTTCTTCTGGCGTTCATGGTCCAGGGCCTCTTTCATCGAGGCATTCTCCCTTTCCATGGCGGCCTTGAGCTCCCTGTTTTCTTCTTCGAGAGCTTTGAGGCGGCTTACCAGTTGCGCGATGCGCTCTTCTAAGGTGTCGATGATGTCCATACCCGACTCCTATCCGGTTTGACACGCGAAATCAAGCCAGGCTTAGCGCCGCTTGTTCACCTGACGGCCCCTCGCGAGGGCCAGGGCGTTGTCCGGCACGTCCATGGTAATCACTGATCCGGCGCCCACAAGGGCATTCTCGCCGATTGTCACCGGAGCAACCAACGCGGTGTTGCTGCCGATGAACGCGCCCGACTTGACCACGGTCTTGAATTTGTTCTTGCCGTCATAGTTGCAAGTGATGGTGCCCGCGCCCACGTTGACCCCGGGGCCGATCTCTGCGTCGCCAAGGTAGGTCAGGTGGCTGGCCTTGGCTCCTGCGCCCAGTTCGGCCTTCTTCATCTCCACGAAATTGCCCACGCGGGAATCCTCGCGCATCACGGCCCCCGGGCGCAGACGGGCGTAGGGCCCGGCCTGGCTGTCCTGGTCCATCTGGGCGGACTCGGCGTGCGAGAAGGCGCGCAGAACACAGCGGGCGCCGATGCGGCTGTCCTTCACGAAGCAGTGCTGCTCGACCACCGCACCCGCCTGGACCACGCTCCCGCCCAGGATGTCGCAGGGACCGCAGATCTCGCAGCCCGGGGCCAGCGACACGTGCGGCCCGATGCGCACGCTGCCGGGTTGGCGGATGACCACGCCCTTGTCCAGCCAGCGGTCCACGATGCGCCGCCGCAGGGCCTCCTCGGCCTCGATCAGCTCGCGTGCGTTGTTGATGCCCAGCAGGTTCGCGTCGCGGCCGCGGCACACGGCCTGGACCTTGCCGCCGTTCTTGGCCACCAGCTCGGCCAGGTCGGTGATGTAGAACTCGCCGCTGCGGTTGGCGTTGGTCAGCGAGAACAGCACGTGCTCCACGGAGGCCACGCGCAGCAGGTAGATGCCCGCGTTGATCTCACCGGTGGCGGGGCCGTGCACGGCCTCGTCGTAGTCCTTGGCTTCCACGATGGCCGCGTGGCCGGAAGCGTGGCGCACCACGCGCCCGTAGGCACCGGCGTCGGAGAGCTGAATGGTCAGGAAGGCCACGTCGGCCTGCTCGGCACAGGCCCTGGCCACGAACCCTTCAAGGTCCTCGCTGGTGGCCAGGGGAACGTCGCCGTTGACCACCAGGACGTATTCATACCCTGCGGCGGTGATGTTGTTCCAGGCGCACTGCAGGGCGTGGCCCGTGCCGAGCTGCCGTTCCTGGAGAACGAAGCGCCCCTCCAACTGGGGGAAGGCCTTGCGCACCGACTCGGCCCGGAAACCGACAACCACGTGGACGCGCCCGTCGAAGCCGGGCTTGAGGCTGTCAAGGACGTAGCCCAGCATGTGCTCGCCCAGCAGTGTGCGCAACACCTTGGGCTCCTCGGAGTACATGCGGGTGCCCTTTCCCGCGGCCAGCACCAGGGCTCCAACTGTTGGGGTCATCATGTTCCTCGCGTGCTCGTGATGTAGGCGTGGTGTGTCACAGCCTGTACCAGGATTCAAGCCCGGCTCCAACCTGCAAACGAAAAAGGCAGGCTGGATAACCAGCCTGCCTTTATCGTCTTGCAGTGCCCTCAGCCCGTTGCCGGGCTGCGGGACATGGAAGCTAGCGCGAGCAGGTGCCCGCGGACTGAGCCGCGGTGCGGCAGCTCATCCTCGCCAGCGCGCGCTGCAGAGCAGCGGTGGCGCGGGCGTCGTCGACGGCTTCCTGTTGTTTGGCTTTGCGGGTCCGCGCACGCTCTTCAGCGCGGCGGGCGCGTTCAATGTCGATCTCCTCGGCCTTTTCGGCCACTTCGGCCAGGACAGTAACCTTGTTCCCGCTGACCTCGGCGAAACCGCCAGCAACGAAGACATAGAAGGTCTTGCCGTCTACGTTGTAGTGCAGGTTGCCGATGCCCAGGGCGGAAAGGAAGGGTACGTGGCCGGCCAGCACGCCGAACTCGCCGAGCACACCGGGAGCGCCGACGTACTCGACGTCGGAGGACACGACCAAGCGGTCCGGCGTGACGATTTCAAGGCGGAGTTCTTTGGCCATGGCTTACTAGATCTCCTTGGCTTTGGAAGCGGCTTCCTCGATGGTGCCAACCATGTAGAAGGCGCCTTCGGGGAGGTCGTCGTGCTTGCCCTCGATGATCTCCTTGAAGCCGCGGATGGTGTCCTCGAGCTTCACGTAGCGGCCTTCCTTACCGGTGAACTGGGCGGCGACGAAGAAGGGCTGAGACAGGAAGCGCTGGATCTTACGGGCGCGGCTGACGGTCAGCTTGTCTTCGTCGGAGAGCTCGTCCATGCCCAGAATCGCGATGATGTCCTGCAGGTCCTTGTACTTCTGAAGGATCTGCTGAACCGCGCGGGCGGTGAAGTAGTGCTCGTTGCCCAGGACCAGGGGGTCCAGGATGCGGGACGTGGAGTCGAGGGGGTCCACCGCAGGGTAGATGCCCAGCTCCGCGATCTGACGCGAGAGAACCAGGGTGCCGTCCAAGTGCGAGAACGTGGTGGCCGGCGCGGGGTCGGTCAAGTCGTCCGCGGGGACGTACACGGCCTGCACCGAGGTGATGGAACCCTTGGTGGTGGAGGTGATGCGCTCCTGCAGGGCGCCAAGGTCGGTGCCGAGGGTGGGCTGGTAACCCACCGCGGAGGGCATGCGGCCGAGCAGTGCCGACACTTCCGAGTTCGCCTGGGTGAAACGGAAGATGTTGTCGATGAACAGCAGCACGTCCTGGCCTTCGGCGTCACGGAAGTATTCCGCGACGGTCAGGGCGGTCAGCGCGACGCGGGCGCGGGCGCCCGGGGGCTCGTTCATCTGGCCGTAAACCAACGCGGCTTTGTCCAGAATGCCGGCTTCCTTGAACTCGTGATAAAGGTCGTTGCCCTCACGGGTGCGCTCGCCAACGCCCGCGAACACGGACAGACCGCCGTGGTGCTTCGCGATGTTGTTGATCATCTCCATGAGAATAACGGTCTTGCCCACGCCGGCGCCGCCGAAGAGGCCCATCTTGCCGCCCTTGGGGAAGGGGATCAGCAGGTCCACGACCTTGATGCCCGTCTCGAGCACCTCGACCTTGGTGGACAGCTCGACGAAGTCGGGAGCCGAACGGTGGATGGGACGGAACTCGGTAGCGCCGACCGGACCCATTTCGTCCACGGGCAGGCCCACGACGTTGATGATGCGGCCCAGGGGAGCGCGGCCGACCGGAGCCTGAATGGGGCTGCCGGTATCCTCGCCCACCATGCCGCGCACCAGACCGTCGGTGGCGTCCATGGCGATGGTGCGGACCACGTTGTTGCCCAGGTGCTGGGCGACTTCGAGAACGAGGTCTTTCGCGTTGATGTTGTTTTCATTCACCAAGTTAATGGCGTTCATGATGGCGGGGAGCTGACCCTCGGGAAATTCGAGGTCAACCACCGCGCCGATGACTTGCACGATTTTGCCTTTGACACCGCTCATGATAGTATCGCCCCCTTTATCCTTTGAGCGCTTCGGTTCCGCCGACGATGTCCATCAACTCTCTGGTGATGCTCGCCTGCCGGGCCTTGTTGTAAACCAGTGTCAGGGTGCCCACCATATCGTCGCAGTTTCTCGTGGCGTTATCCATGGCCCGCATACGAGCCGCGTGCTCGGACGCCGAGGTGTCGAGCATGCCGCGATAGATCTGGACGTTGACGAACCGGGGCAGCAATTCGGCCAGAAGGCCTTCCACCGAAGGTTCGTAGAGGTACTCTTGCTTGGGCCCAGCCGCTTCGGCGGTTGCTTCGCCGTCGGCAGCCATGGGCAGGAGCGTCAGAGTCGTGGGCTCCTGCCTGGGGATGGAGATGAACTTGCCGAAAACCAGCTCGACCTCGTCGAAGTCGCCCTTGATGTAGCCGCCGATGATCTCCATGCCCAGCTTCAGGGCCACGGAGTAGTCGAAGGAGCCCATCTGGTCGCTGTAAGCGGCGACCATCTCGTAGGAGCTCTTGCGCACGGCGTCGCGAGCCTTTTTGCCCATGCAGACGAACTTGACCGTCTTGCCCTGGGAGGCTTTTTCCTTGGCGAGCTTCAAGGCCATGGTGATCAGGCTGCCGTTGAAGGAGCCGCACAGGCCGCGGTCGGAAGTGACCAGGACGATCAGGCTCGTCTTGATCTCCTCGCGAACCTCCAGCAAGGGGTGGACGGACGAATCCGCACCGCTCGCCAGGCTGCCCAGCATCTCATAGAACTTGTCCGCGTAGGGGCGGAACCGTTCGATGCGCGTCTGGGCATGCCGCAGCTTGGCCGAGGCCACCATGTTCATGGCCTTCGTGATCTGCTTGGTCTTCTTGACCGCTGCGATCTTTAATTGAACGTCTTTCAGGGATGGCATGTATTGTGCTCCCCTGACTTAGCCTTCGGCCCTGAAGCCCTTTTTGAACTCGTCAATCGCGGCGCCCAGGGTGGCGGTCAGGCTGTCGTCCAGGGCCTTCTTCTCGCGGATGTCCTTGAGGATGGAAGCCTTGGAGTTGCGCATGTAGTCGAGGAACTGCTCTTCGAACTTGCGGACGGCGCTCACTTCGATCTCGTCGAGGTAGCCACGGCCCGCGGCGAAGATGACCGCGACCTGCTCTTCAACGGCCAGGGGCTGATACTGGGGCTGCTTGAGCAGCTCCACCATGCGCATGCCGCGGTTAAGCTTCTGCTGGGTGGCCTTGTCCAGGTCGGAGCCGAACTGCGCGAAGGCGGCCAGCTCGCGGTACTGGGCGAGGTCGAGGCGCAGGGTGCCGGCGACCTGCTTCATGGCCTTGATCTGGGCGGCGCCGCCGACGCGGGAGACCGACAGACCGACGTTGACCGCGGGGCGGATACCGGCGTTGAACAGGTTGGGCTCCAGGTACACCTGGCCGTCCGTGATGGAGATCACGTTGGTGGGGATGTACGCGGACACGTCGCCGGCCTGGGTCTCGATGATGGGCAGCGCGGTCAGGGAGCCGGCGCCACGATCGTCGGAGAGCTTCGCCGCGCGCTCCAGCAGACGGGAGTGCAGGTAGAAGACGTCGCCGGGGAAGGCTTCGCGGCCCGGCGGGCGGCGCAGCAGCAGGGACATCTGGCGGTAGGCGACGGCCTGCTTGGAAAGGTCGTCATAGATGATCAGGGCGTGCTTGCCGGAGTCGCGGTAGTACTCCGCCATGGTGCAACCGGCGTAGGCGGCGATGAACTGCAGCGGCGCGGGCTCGGAGGCCGTGGAGGAGATCACCGTGGTGTACTCCATGGCGCCGTACTTGCGCAGGGTGTCGACCACCAGGGCCACGGTGGACTTCTTCTGGCCGATGGCCACGTAGAAGCACTTCACGTCGCCGCCCTTCTGGGCCAGGATGGCGTCCAGGCACACGGCGGTCTTGCCGACCTGGCGGTCGCCGATGATCAGCTCGCGCTGGCCGCGGCCGATGGGCGTCATGGCGTCGATGGCCTTGATGCCGGTGGCCATGGGCTCGTGAACCGACTTACGGGCGATGATGCCGGGGGCCTTGATTTCGACCTCGCGGTATTCCTTCGAGGCGATGGGGCCCAGGCCGTCGATGGGGTTGCCCAGGGGGTCGATGACGCGGCCGGACACGGCCTCGCCGACGGGCACGGAGAAGATCTTGCCGGTGCGCTTGACCGGGTCGCCTTCCTTGATGTGGGTGTCTTCGCCGAGAAGGGCGACGCCCACGTTGTCCTCTTCCAGGTTCAGCACCAGGCCCATGATGCCTCCGGGGAACTCCAGAAGCTCCATGGCCATCGCGCTCTGACAGCCGTACACGCGGGCGATGCCGTCACCCACGGACAGCACGGTGCCGGTTTCGCTCATCTCCACGCGAGATTCATAATTCTGAATCTGCTGTTCGATGATTTTGCTGATCTCTTCGGCTTTGATCTGCATGGCCCTACTCACCCCTCTTGATTTGTTCTTTCAGCAGCTGCAACTGGGCCCGAAGGCTAGCGTCCAGGACCTTATCCCCCACCTGCAAGACGATGCCGCCGAGGATGGCGGGGTCCACAGCGAATTCGAGCACCAGCTTCTTGCCGGATTTCTCCTCAAGCTTGGACTTGATGTCTTGCTGCCGCTTGGCCTGAAGCTCCATTGCGGTGGTCAGCTTGCCGCGCACCACCCCGGTGGTTTCGTCCAGAAGCTCGGCAAAAGTCTTCTGGATGTCGGGGAGGCAGTCCAGGCGTCCCTTGTCGGCAAGGACCGACAGGAAATTCACGGACAGCGGCGCCATCTTCAATTTGGCGACCACTTCCTTGAGAACGGACTTCTTCTCCTGGACGTTGAAGCTCGGGCTGCTAAAGAGTTTCAGAAGCTCGGGGGAGGCTTTCATTGCGCCCGCCAGCCCCTCGAGGTCCTTGCCGAAGGTTTCGGCGGCCTTTTCCTTGACGCCAAGAGAGAACAGTGCCTTGGCGTACCTGCGCGCTACGATGTTACCGGTCAATTGAGCACCACCTTGCCTAAAGCGTCGTCAACAAGCTTGTCCTGGGCCTTGGCCGTGAGCTTCTTGGCCAGAAGGTCCTGGGCGGCCTCGATGATCTTGTCGGCCATTTCAACGCGCAGGGCGTTCATGGCCATTTTAGCTTCCTGCTCGGCGGTGACCAGAGCCTGGGCCTTGATGCGGGCGGCCTGCTCTTCGGCGGCGGCCACGATGGAGGCCTTGAGGCTCTCACCCTGGGCGCGGTAGTCCGCAAGGATCTGGGCCTTCTCGGACTCAAGGTTGGCGATGGAACGCTCGACGTCCGCCAGGCGCTTCTGCGAGGAATCCTTGCGCTCTTCGAGGTCGGCAAGCTGGTTCTCGATGGAGAGCTTGCGGCCGGTGAAGGTGTTGGCGATCTTCTTGCCCGCCGCGTACCAGATGATGCCCACGAAGAGGGCGAAGTTGATGGTGCGGAGAACCAGGTTTTTCCAGTTGGGCGCTTCGCTCCCATCAGACGACGCCCAAGCACAAGCGGCGGTCAAGAGACACACCGCCAAGGTGAAGAATACTATCCGTGCCTTGTTCAATGCCAACCTCCTTGAGATCGCTTGGGGCTGCCGGTTACAGGGACTTGCCCAAAATCTTGGAAGCGGCCTTCTCAGCCATGCCAGCCACCCCTGCCAGCATGGTGTCGAAAGCAGCCTTGGACTCAGAGGAAACCTTGGCGCGGGCGGCCTTGACGGTGTCGCCGGCCTCAGCGCCAGCGGCTTCAAGGATGACCTTTTCCTGCGCCTGGCCGTCGGCGCGCAGGCCGGTGCGCACTGCGGCGGCCTCACGACGGGCGGACTCGAGGGCGGCCTCGTAGTTCTTGATCTTGTCCTCGGCGGAGGACGTGAACCCTTCGATTTCGGAAGTCTGGGCGGCGATGCGCTCCGCGCGGACCTTGAGCATCCGGCGGACGGGGGCGATGAGAACGGCGTTCAGCACCACCAGAAGAATGAGGAAGTTCGCAAGCTGGACAAAGAACCACCCGTCGAGATTCATTATGTTCATCAACCGCCCCCTAATTGTGAATTTTGTTTCAAGCCCAGGGGGTCACTACCTGATTTCAGCTATAGTGTCCAGGGGCTTTTTTGAAAAAGGGTCTGTAAAACCACGGAAACAGGCCATTTACAGCCTGTTCGTTCAAAATTTCACGAGATTGGGCGGCAAGACTACTCGGCCTGGGCACTGATGGCGGAGGCCATGCAGACCTGCCCCTCGATGATGGCTCCCTCCTCCACGGAGAGGCTCGGGGCGGTCAGCGTGCCCTTGAACCGGGCGGATTTGTGGAGCACGACGCGCTTGGAAGCCTGGACGTCGCCTTCGAGTGTGCCGCCAAGAATCAACTCGCCCACGCGAACGGCGCCGGAGACTTGAGCCTCCCGTCCGACCACGAGGGTTCCTTCGGACTCGACCTCCCCCTCGAAAACACCATCCACGCGCACAGAGCCGGTGAAATCCAGCCGTCCGCGATAGGTGGTTCCCACTCCCAAAAAGGCGTTGATCTCGTCCTTGGCCAAGGCGAACCTCCGGTGATTGTGGAGCGCGTCAGGTCTTTTTGAAGACGAAGCGGCGCATGGATACGTTGAGTGCGATGCCGATCAGGCAGAAGTTGACGATAGTCGCGCTGCCCCCGTAGCTGATGAACGGCAGGGGGATACCCACGACCGGCATGATTCCTAGAACCATACCCATGTTGATGAGGATTTGCCAGAAGAAATAGAAGAACACCCCGGCCGCCAGGAAGGAGCCGAAACGGTCCTTCGCATCCCGGGCGGTGCATACCAGAATGTAGAGGAAGATGCAGAACAGGGCCACCAGGACCACGCCGCCGACGAAGCCCCACTCCTCGGCGAAGACCGCCACGGCGAAGTCCGTGTGCTTCTCCGGCAGGAAGCGCAGCTGGCTCTGGGTGCCCTCCAGGAAGCCCTTGCCCCACATCTGCCCTGAGCCGATGGCGATCTGGGACTGGATGATGTGATAACCCGACCCCAGAGGATCTCGTTCAGGATTGAACAAGGTAAGAATTCTGAGTTTCTGGTAGGGTTTGAGGAAAAACCATCCACAGGGTATGACGATGGGCACCACGAGCAGGAGCACCTTGAACACCCGCCCGGCAAGCCCCCGGTAGAGGATCATGCCGCAGAGCACCAGCAGGATGTTCAGGCCGGAGCCCAGGTCCGGCTGAACGATGACCATGGCGGCCGGAGGAAGGGCCGCCGCCAGCACCGTGAAAAGCCCCAGCCAGCCCAGCTTCCCGGAATCATTGGAGAGCATCAGCGCGCCCACCATCAGGGTGGCGAACTTGGCGAACTCGCTGGGTTGGAAGCTGAAGAGGCCGAAATCCAGCCAGCGCTTGGCCCCGTAGACGGTCTTGCCCATGACTGGAACGAGCGCCAGGAGCACGATGGTTACGGCCAGCAACGGCCAGGCCACATGCTTGAGGTAGCGGTAGTCGAAGAAGGTCAGGGCCACCATGCAGATGAACCCCGCCACGCCCCAGACGCACTGCTTCTGGTAATAGGGATTGAGCGAGACCCCGTCGCCCATGCGGAAGCCGCTGGCCGAATAGAGGTTGAGCACGCCTATGCCGAAAAGGCAGCCGATAACCAGTAGCAGGGGCCAGTTGATGTGGGTGAAGAGTCTGCGGTCCACCGGGGTCATGGCGTTAGTCCTGCCGCCCCTGGGGCTGCTGGGCCTGGGCCGCCTCGCCCTTGGGGGCGGGAGGCAACGGCTTGGAGGGCCCGAAGAGGTAGTCGTAGATGTTGCGCACCAGCGGACCGGCGTCCTCGCCGCCGTGGCCGCCGTGCTCCACCATGCAGATCACCACGTAGCTCTTGTTGTCCTTGATGCCCCAGGTGGCGATCCAGGCGTGGTCGCGGTACTTGTAGGGCGTGTCCTTGGTTTTGGCCCTGATGTCGGCGTTGATGAGCTTGACCACCTGGGCCGTGCCCGTCTTGGCCCCCATCATGGCGTCGGCGCGCTTGATCTTCTGGCCCGTGCCGGAGTTGACCGTCTCAACCATGGCTTTCATCAGAAAATCGCGGTCCTTCTCGGTGATGGGCAGCTGGCCCTGCACGTCCACGGGGTCGGAGAGCACCAGGCTCGGCCGGATGACCTTGCCGCCGTTGATCAGCGAGGCGTAGAACTTGGCCAGCTGCAAGGGTGAGACCTGAACGTAGCCCTGGCCGATGGAGCAGTTGAGCGTCTCGCCGCGGGTCCAGTTCTCGCCGTAGCGGCGCTTCTTCCAGGCCGTGGAAGGGATGAGCCCGGAGCGCTCGTGGGGCAGGTCGATGCCGGTGGGCGTGCCGAACCCTGCCTGCAGGGCGAAGCGGTTGATGCGGTCGATGCCCAGCTTTTCGCCCAGCTGGTAGAAATAGACGTCGCAGGAGTGCACCAGGGCGGAGCGCATGTCCACGCTGCCGTGCCCGCCCTTCTTCCAGCAGTGGAAGTCGTGGTCGCCCACCCGGTAGGAGCCGGAGCAGGACACCGTGTCCGTCGGCTTGATGATGCCCTCCGAGAGGGCGCAGGCCGCCATGAGCAGCTTGAAGGTGGACCCCGGCGGGTACACCGACTGGGAGACCCGGTTCTGGATGGGGTGCATGGGGTCGTCGCGCAGTTCCTTCCACTTCTTGGGAGGGATGCCCAGCACGAAGAGGTTGTTGTCGTAGGTGGGCTGGCTCACGAAGGCCAGCACCTTGCCCGTGGTGGGCTCCAGGACCACGATGGAGCCGGCCTGGCCCTCCAGCTGTTTGCTGGCGAAGGTCTGCAGGTCCATGTCGATGGAAAGCGAGAGGCTGTTGCCGGCGCGCGGCTCCAGCAGGACCTGCTGGTCGTGCTCGCGGCCGTAGGCGTCCACCTCGATCTGCTTGAGGCCCTTCTCGCCGCGCAGGCGCTGCTCCAGGGTCAGCTCGAGGCCCTGCTTGCCCACATGGTCGCCCAGGGCCAGGCGGGAGTCCTTCTCCAGCTCCTCCTCGTTGGCCTCGGCCACGTAGCCCATGACGTGCGCGAGCAGATTCCCGTTGGGATAATAGCGCTTGTGCCGGGTGAGGATCTCGAGCCCGGGCCAGGAAACGGCGTTGGCCTCGATCTTGGCCAGCAGCTCGTAGGACAGGTTGGAGATGAGCACCAGAGGCTCGAAGGGCTTGGAGCGCTTTTTGCCCCGGATGTAGGTGTCGAGCAGGACCTGGTAGTCGAGCCCCGTCCATTCCGCCACCTTCTGCAGGGTGCCCTGCACGTCGGGACAATCCTCGCGGATCATCCCCAGGGCGAAGGATGGCTCGTTGACGGCCAGGGGCTTCCCGTTGCGGTCCAGGATCATGCCCCGGGCCGCGATGATGGATGCCTGGCGCATCTGGTTCTCGCGGGCCAGCTCTGCGAAATGCTCGCCCTTGTGGATCTGCAGATACCACAGGCGAACGATGAACAGACAGAACAGCCCCAGGATCAATACCTGGAGCAGTATCAGGCCGCCGCGAGGGGCTTGTTGCCCGGAGTCGGGCTCATATGTTTTGGCCATTGTGGGGCAGGTTGTTGTGGATGATGTAAATCAGTCCCCACTGAACGGGGAAGACCACGGCCTGCACGATGGACTCCACCAGCACGCGGCCCGGCGCGGCGCGCCAGTCCTGCAGTTGGGTCATCACGTCCATCAGCCCGAAGTGCAGCACCCCGAGGCAGGCCCCGAGGATCATCATGAACACGAAATTCCTGGCCTCGAAGAGCCAGTGCCCGAAGAAGAACAGCCCCACCAGCAACCCGTACCACAACACCACGGTGCCGAAGGCGAGCGAGCCCGTGCCCTCCTGGATGAACAGCCAGATCACCCCCAGGATCAGGGTGGTGCGGAGCTTCTCCTCCTGAAGGCTCAGGATAAGTCCCGGGGCCAGGAAGTCCACGCCCGGCAGGAAACTCTGCAGCCACATGCCGCACAGGGTGAACACACTCCAGAAGGCCACGCGCCGGCCGCTCATTGCCCTTCCCCGCGCTTTTTCTTGGGGGCGGGCTCCTGGGACCGGGCCTCCGGGGGCTCGTTGCGCCCGCGCTTCTTGACCTCGCCCTTGCGGTCGGCCGCGCCCTTGGGCCGCTTGGTGCTGGTGTCGGGCAGGGCCTCTTCCTCCTCGGGCTTGGCGGGCGGGGCCTTCTTGAGCAGGGCCACCTCCTCCAGGCGCTTGGGGTCGAACAGGGCCTGGGCCGAGACGTTGAGAAAAAGGGAGGCTCCCTCGCGGTTGACGTTGGTCACCGCGGCCAGGGGCAGGCCCTGGGGGAAGATGCCTTCGAGCCCGGTTGTCACCAGGGTCTCGCCGGGTTCGATCTGGGCGGAGAGGGAGACGTACTGCAGGACCATGGGCTGCCCGGAGCCGCGCCCCACCAGGATGCCCTGGGTGCGCGTCTTCTGGGAGACCACCGGGATCTTGGAGTTGGGGTCCGTGACCATGATGACCGTGGCCGCGTTCATGGAGGCGCGCAGCACGCGCCCCACCACGCCCTCGGGAGCCACCACGGGGGTGTTCACGTCCACGTCGCTGCGCCTGCCCTTGTCGATGACGAAGGTCTCCAGCGCGGCGTTGGGGCCGAGGCGGTGGGCGATGACCCGGCTGGCCTCGCGGGTCCACTGGGGCGGCGGGGTGATGAGCAGCAGGTCGGTGAGCCGCTTGGCCAGCGACGCCTGCTCCCTGGCCCCCACCAGCTCGTCATTGGCCTTGGCGAGTTCCTCGCGGAGGGTCTCGTTTTCCTGGCGCACGCCCACGAAGTAGACGTAGCGTTCCCAGAAGGAGGATAAGCGCGTCCACACCCACCGGCCGGGCGTCATGACCCAGCGGGTGAGTTCGAGGCCCGTGTGGCTGGCCAGGGTATCCACGTAGCCGGTACGGATGTTCCAGGTGAACACCCCCAGGTACACGAACAGGGCAACCAGCAGGCCCAGGGCGATGCGCTGGGGCGAGGGCTTAATCGATCGTTACCTCTTTTAAGACGTCCAGATTGTCCAGCGCCTTGCCGGACCCCAGCACCACCGCGGAGAGCGGATCATCCACGATGACGATGGGCAGGCTGGTCTCCTCGCGCAGCAGCTGGTCGAGCCCGCGCAGCAGCGCGCCGCCGCCGGTGAGCACGATGCCCCTGTCCACGATGTCGGCGGCCAGTTCGGGCGGGGTCTGCTCCAGGGCGATGCGCACGGCCTGCACGATGGACTCCACCTGCTCGGCGATGGCCTTCTGCACCTCGTCGGCGGTGATCAGGATGTTCTGGGGGATGCCCGTGACCAGGTCGCGGCCCTTGACCTCCATGTCGCCGATGCTCGTGGAGTGGTGGGCGCTGCCGATGTTGATCTTGATCTGCTCGGCCGTGGATTCGCCGATGAGCATGTTGTACTTGCGCTTGACGTACTGCATGATGGCTTCGTCCATCTTGTCGCCGCCCACGCGCACGCTCTTGGAGTAGACGATGCCCGACAGCGAGATGACCGCCACCTCGGTGGTGCCGCCGCCGATATCCACCACCATGTTGGAGGTGGGCTCGGTGATGGGCAGGTTGGCGCCGATGGCCGCGGCCATGGGCTCCTCGATGAGGTAGACCTCGCGCGCGCCGGCGGACTGGGCCGACTCCTTCACGGCGCGCTTCTCCACCTGGGTGATGCCCGTGGGCACGCAGATGATGATGCGCGGACGCACCAGGCGGCGGGAGTTGTGGACCTTGGAGATGAAATGGCGCAGCATGGCCTCGGTCACCTCGAAGTCGGCGATGACGCCGTCCTTCATGGGCCGGATGGCCACGATGTTGCCGGGGGTGCGGCCGAGCATTTTCTTGGCCTCGGCGCCCACGGCCAGAACCTTGTTGACGCCCCGGGCGTCCTTTTTGACGGCCACCACCGAAGGCTCGGAGAGCACGATGCCCTTGCCCTTCACGTACACCAGGGTGTTGGCGGTGCCGAGGTCGATAGCCAAATCGTTGGAGAAAAATCCCAGTGCGGAATCCAAAAGTCTGGACATGGTCCCTTCCTTGGCTCGCGTTAGGAGCCTGGCGTATTTCGTGGGCGCGAACAGCGGCCCCGGAAGATGCAGGAAACGCGATAAAAAAAGCCGGGCCGCACCCGGCCGGCCCTTGCTACGGCGGTGCGCCCAGGCCCCTGCCGTCGTTCGGTTCGAGGCTGGTGTTGTTCGATTCGCCCCGTGATGTCAACGGGATTTTGCGCTGATGGACCACGTTTCACCCTGTGAGGCCGAAGCCCGGCCGTACAACGCCGTGTCCTCCCGCTGGCGCGCGCTCTTCGGCGGGGCCGCGCGCAAAGTTCCCCTGGACGCCGGTTTCGGTTGCCCCAACCGCGACGGCGCCCTTGCCACGGGCGGATGCATCTTCTGCAACGCCAGGGGATCGGGC
Organism: Fundidesulfovibrio soli; assembly: GCF_022808695.1. NCBI lineage: Bacteria > Pseudomonadati > Thermodesulfobacteriota > Desulfovibrionia > Desulfovibrionales > Desulfovibrionaceae > Fundidesulfovibrio > Fundidesulfovibrio soli. The sequence goes on along the minus strand of NZ_JAKZKW010000016.1, from coordinate 36,516 downwards.
ACCGGGCTCGGTAGCCGCATGCCCCTGGCGGGCCAGTGGGCCTACTGGAGCCAGCGCCTGCGCGCCCGCTGGGGCCAGGAGCTTGCCCTGGTGGGCTACCTCCAGGCCTTCTCCAACACCCACGGCCCGGCCGCGCGCCTGGCCGCCGTGCTCCGGGAGCTGGCCGCCCTGCCGGACATGGCCGGGCTCTGCCTGGCCACCCGCCCCGACTGCCTGGACGCGGAAAAAATCGCCCTGCTGGCCGCCTTCCCCGTGAAAGAGTTCTGGCTGGAACTGGGTTTGCAATCATCCAACCCGGCAACACTTGCCCGCATCCGCCGGGGGCACGACGCGGCCTGCTTCGCCCAAGCCGTGCGGACGGCCGCCGATGCGGGGCTCAAGGTCACGGCGCACGTCATGGCGGGGCTTCCCGGCGAGACGCGCGCGGACTGGGACGCCACCGTGGACTTCGTGAACGCCCTGCCCGTGGCGGGCGTCAAGTTCCACAACGTCTACGCCGCAAAGGACACGGAGCTGGCCCGGATGCACCTCGCCGGGGAGGCCCCCCTGCCGGAGCTGGAGGAATACGCCGACTTCGTGGCCTGCGCCCTGGCCCGGCTGCGCCCTGACGTCGTGGTGCACCGCCTGCACGCGGACCCGGCCCACGGCGAACTGGTGGCCCCGGCCTGGGCCGGAGCCAGGAGACGGCTGCACAACACCATCGCGGAGGTCCTGCGCGTGCGCGGCGTGCGCCAGGGCATGAACCGAACGGAGCGTACATGAAGCGGTCAACCGTTCTCTTGCTTTCTGGCCCCCTGCTTTCGGCCCTGTTTGCCCTGCTGGCGCTGCTCGCGGCCCCGGCCGGGCATCCCGCCCGCGCCGCCGAACCGCTCACCGCGGCCGAGGACGGCTCCTATTCGCTGAACCTCCCGGCGGACTTCGTTCGCATCCCGCCCCTGGAGCTGTTCCTCTTCAAGCACCCCAGCAAGCAGGCCCCGGTCCCCCACGAGGAGCTGGCGGCGTTCCGCCGGACACACGCCGGGTTCCAGAAGAAGGCGGAGACATGGTTCGCCACGCCTTTCATGCTCATTACCAGAGAATCGGGAAAAAAGCGCACGCCTCAGGAACTATTTATGGACCACGTGCTGGCCGAGCGCGACCGGGAGAACGCCTCCCCTTCGGGAGCCGTGTTCCTGGAAAAAGAATACTTCCCGACACGACGGATGCACTATTATAAGGAGGCCGGTTTCAACCGGACCCTGGGAGGCCAGGTGGTCAGCGCCACCTACACCTGGCTCACGGCGGACGGCTTCCTGCGCCTGACCTGGTACATCACCGGGGAGCAGCGCCCCCTCTACGAGGAGGCCCTGCACCAGGCGGCCCTGAGCCTCGCACTGTCGCCCCAGGCCGCCCACAAGTAAGGAGTACCCGTAATGATCCTCACCGAAACGCTCGTGTCGGCCCCGCTGCGCCTGGACCTGGCCTGGAGCGACGGCAAGCTCCGGAATATCTCGCTCTCCTGGTCCGCCCCGGGGGACGCGCCCCGCCCCGTGACCCAGATGGGCCGCGAGCTGGCCAAGGCCCTGGACCGCTACGTGGCCGGGGAGCGCGTGGACTGGCCCGGGCTGCCCATCGAGCTGGAGGGGATGCCCCGCTTCAAGCGCCGCGTGCTGGAGGAGCTTATCCGCGTCCCCGCCGGGCAGGTGGTGAGCTACGGCGGGCTGGCCGCGGCCTGCGGCAGCCCTGGCGCGGCGCGGGCCGTCGGGCAGGTGATGGCAAACAACCGCTGGCCTCTGATCTACCCCTGCCACCGGGTGCTGGCTTCCGGCGGCGGACTGGGCGGCTTCGGCCCGGGGCTCGAGATGAAGAAGTGGCTGCTCACGCTGGAGGGGGCGCTGTAGTCCCCCTTTTGCCTCCCGCTGAAAAACCTGATACGCCTCCGGCGTGAACATCGCCGATCTCGCCCTGCTCATCATCTGGGGCTTCTTCTTTTTCAGGGGGTACCTGCGGGGCCTCGTCAAGGAGGCGGCCTCCATCCTGGCGCTGGTGTTCGGCTTCAAGCTGGCCGTGGCCTATTCGCCGCAGCTCTCCCCGCATATCACGCCTCTTGTCTCCAACCCGGCCTTCGCCGGTCCGGCCGCGTTCATCATCATTTTCGTGGGCACCATGATCGCCTGCTCGCTGATCGTGATGGGCATCACGGGGCTGATGAAGCTCACGCTCATCGACTGGGCCAACAAGTTCTTCGGCGGATTCTTCGGCCTGGCCAAGGGCGTGCTGCTCACGGCGGTGGTGCTCTGGGTCTGGACGGCGCTCCTGCCCCGGCCCGAGTTCATGGCCAGCTCCAAGCTGGTGCCGGTGCTGGAGAAGGTGGACGCCTTCATCTCCGATTACATCCCGCCGGACTGGAAGCAGAAGCTCAAGAGCCTCACCCCCCCGCCGGTGGCGCCCCAGAAGAAGGTGGTGGAGCCTCCCGCCCCGCCGCCCGCGCCCGCCCCCGCCAAGCCCCAGGGCCAGAAGAAAAGCACCATATAAGGATATTCCCATGCCCAATACAGGCGACTCCCTGGCCAAGCTGCGCCAGGTCGTTTCCACGCTGCTTGGCCCCGAGGGCTGCCCCTGGGACCGCAAGCAGACCCCCGAGACCCTCTGCGACTACGTGATCGAGGAAGCCCACGAGCTGGTGGAAGCCATCCGCGCCGGCGACGAACACGGCACCATGGAGGAGCTGGGCGACGTGCTCTTCCTGCTCTGCTTCCTGGGCGCGCTCTACGAGAACAAGGGCTCCTTCACCCTGGCCGACTCCATCGACGCCATCGCGGCCAAGATGATCCGCCGCCACCCCCACGTGTTCGAGGGCCTGAACGTGGAGAACCAGGAGGAGCTGCTGCGCAACTGGGAGCGCATCAAGCGCCAGGAGAAGGACAACAAGGAGGGCGTATTCGCCTCCCTGCCCAAGGGCCTGCCCCCGCTGCTCAAGGCCTACCGCCTCAACGCCAAGGCCGCCCGCCACCACTTCACCTGGGAGGACGACGCGGCGCAGGCCGCCCAGATGGGCCGCGAGTGGCAGGAGCTGCAGGAGGCCCTCGCCGCCGGGGATCAGGCGCGCGTGGAGGCCGAGTACGGGGATTATCTTTTCTGCGTCGTGGAGTACGGGCGCAGGCTGGGCGTGAAGGCCAACTCCGCCCTGGAGGGCGCCAACGCCCGCTTCCTGGCCCGCTTCGAGGCCATGGAGGCCCTGGCCGCCGAGCGCGGCCTGAACACTGCGGACTTCCAGCTGTCGGACTGGGACGCCCTCTGGGACGAGGTCAAGAAGCGGGAGAAATAGCCGGGCGGCCTCGCCGTTTCAGGCCCCCCTTCCCCCCGCCGGAGGCGGCATTATATTCCCGCGGGCGGGACGCGCGCCGGAAGCGCCTCCGCCCGGAAAAAACGTTCAGCGCGCGCTCAGTGCGCCGGGCCGCTCACGGCCACCTCCCAGTGCCCGGCCGGCACGGGCAGGCAGACCATCTTGCCGTCCAGCTCGCCGCAGAGGAGCAGGCCCCCGTCGCTCTCGTTCCAATACACTTTCGCGCAGAACACCTTGATCATCCGGGCCAGGGAGGTCTCTTTGACCCCAACCCGGGACAGAAGTTTCCTGGCGGCATCGCCGAGGACGCGCAACGCCTCGCTGGAAAGGGCCACGTCCTCCATGTCCAGAGGATGCAGGCGATCGGCGCTCCACGGCCTGGTCGCATTCGATGCGACGGTTTGATTTGGCTTGACGATCATAACGGCCTCCTTGCCTGTAATAATTATTAGCAAGGAACAGGCCAATTTGTCCAACAAGAGAGGGAGACATGCAGTACGCCGAGTTGCGTTCGGCCAAATATTTCGCCTTTGCCTGCGCCGTGGCCCTGGCGCTGCTCATCACGTTCGGCAAGACGGACCCGCTCAAGCCCTCCCCGCTGGAGGGGGTCATCAACCAGGTGTCGGAGAAGAACGGCGTGGTGGTGGGCTTCGGGGTGGAGTACGACGGGCAGACCGTGGCAGTGAACGTGCCCCTGCAGCAGCAGGGCGAAGCCACCAAGGCCGGGCTGGCCGAAGGCCAGTCCGTGAAGCTCATGGTCACGGACGTTCGCGGAACCAAGCGCGGCGTGGTCTGCGAGCTGATCTCCATCGTATCGTACGGGCCGCCTCCGGCGCCGGACGCCTCAGCGCCAAAGAGGAATGCGCCGCTGCCCGTCAACGACCTCAAGCCCGGGTTGGGCGTCATCGGCCAGTGATCCTCCCGCCGGGGCGTGACCGGGCAAGGCGTCAAAAGTATGGAGGCAGAAGCTGCCGCCCTCGATGAGCCCCGGCTCCAGGCGGGCCAGGGGCCTCTCCTCGTAGCCGTCGTCGTCCAGGCGGGTGATCTCCATCACGGCCAGTGCCCGGCCGTACCAGCCCGAGCAGTCCTGCCCGTAGCGCACCAGCCGCCCGCCCGCGCGGGCGATGCGGCCCGCGGGCCTGGCGCGCCGCACGTCCGACACCACGGGGTTGAGCCTGTGCGGCGCGAACGGCCCCAGGGGTGAGGCCCCCTTGTAGAGGTGCAGTTCGTCCCAGGAGGAGCCGCGCTCCCCGCGCACGTTGGCCATGAGCCACCAGGAGCCGCCGTGCTCCACCAGGGTGGCGTCCACGGCGCGCAGGCCCTCCAGGAGCACCCTGTCCAGCACCCAGCCGCCGGGGAAGTCCGTGGCCCGGTAGAGCCGCACCTGCCCGGCCTGCGAGGTCTCGGGCAGCATGTAAACCTCGCCCCCGTGCTCGAACACGTTGGGGTAGGAGAGGTGGAAGGGCTCCTCCAGCACGCGCCGTGGCGGGCCGAAGGCCTTGCCGTCGAAGTCCATCACGCTGATCACGCCCCGGCCCGAGGGTGGTATCTCTTCGATGAACAGCCAGCTCCGCCCGCCTCTGCTGAAGAACAGCGGGTCGGCCCAACCCGTGCCCTTGGGCGGATACAGGGGCGTGAAGGGCCGCGTGGAGAAGCCCGGATTCAAGGGGTCGCCGCCGCCCGGGCGCACGGCCAGGAACCACTGGCGGCGGTGGAGGAGGTCCTGCCAGGCGCGGGTCAGGCCCCAGCGGGCCAGATCGGCGGCGAAGCGGAGCCAGTCCCAAGCCGAAGGATTGAAGGACGGCAGCGGCTCGCAGGGCGGGCAGGCATTCCACAACGTTTCGGGGTTCGCGCCCATGCGCGCCAGAATTCCGGCGGGCGCGCGGGAGAGCTTGGCCAGATGGTTGGCGGCCCAGCCTCCGGGCAGGGGGCCTTCCATGCAGGTGGCCACGCTTGCGGCCAGGCGCGTCTCCAGCCTGCCCGGGGCGGTGGCTCTGCGCCAGAGCACGCGCCCCTCCAGCGCGCCGTCGCCAGCCAGGGCGGGGTGGAAGGCCTCCACTTCGAGGACGCCCAGCGGAAAATCGGCCGCCAGTCGCGCACCGTCCCGGTATCCGGGGGGACACAGCAGCAGGTCCGCGCCCGAGGCTTCGGGCGCGGCGAGGCAAGCGGCTTCGGTCGCGGACGTATCCCGGCGCAGGAACAGGCCCCAGGGCGCTGGCAGCCACGGCCGGCTGACGGCGGCCCCCGGCAGGGCCACGGGGATGCCCGCCGGACCCAGCGCGGTCAGGGCGGCCTTCTGCCAGGCACCGGCCACGGAGGCGGGGCTGGCCACGGCGATGCGCGGCGAATCGTTGTGCATGGGCGACTCCTTCGGCCCGGTTGCTAGCCTCCCGGGGCGGGAGTTGTCAAAAGCCCGTCCATCGGGTAAGGGGCAACCACCCATCGGGCAAGCATCAAATCGTCCATACACCGCAGGATCGCATGGTCTTCAGTTCCGCATCATTTCTTTTCTATTTTCTGCCACTGGTGCTGCTGCTCTACTATGTCGGCGCATCCACCCTCAAGATTCGCAACACCCTGCTGCTGGCGGCCAGCTTCGTGTTCTACGCCTGGGGCGAGGGGGCCTACACCATCGTCATGGCCATCTCGATCCTGGCCAACTTCTGGTTCGGGCTTTGGGTGCACAACGCCCACCGCACCTCCTCGGCCAAACTTCAGATCGGGCTGGCCATCGCCTTCAACATCACCCTGCTGGTGGTCTTCAAATACACCAACTTCATCGTTGACAACCTCAATCATTTCGGGGTGATACCGCTGGGGCTGCAGCCCATCGACGTGGGCAAGGTCCACCTGCCCATCGGCGTCTCCTTCTTCACGTTCCACTGCATCTCCTACCTGATGGACATCTACCGCCGGCAGACCCCGCCCAACGCCTCGCTCGGCCAGCTGGCGCTCTACATCGCCCTGTTCCCGCAGCTGGTGGCCGGCCCCATCGTCCGCTACAAGGACATCGCGAGCCAGCTCTCCGGGCGCACCGTCACCGTGGAGCGCTTCGCCTACGGCGTGCAGCGCTTCGTCACCGGCCTGGGCAAGAAGGTGCTCATCGCCAACGTGGTGGCCCTGCCCGCCGACAAGATTTTCGCCGTGCCCGCCGACCAGCTGACCACCTCCGTGGCCTGGCTGGGCGTGCTCTACTACACCCTGCAGATCTATTTCGACTTCTCCGGATACTCCGACATGGCCATCGGCCTGGCGCACATGTTCGGCTTCAAGTTCCTGGAGAACTTCAACTACCCCTACATCTCCCGCAACATCCGCGAGTTCTGGCGGCGCTGGCACATCTCGCTCTCCACCTGGTACCGCGACTACCTCTACATTCCGCTGGGGGGCAACCGCTGCTCCAACGCGCGCGTCACCTTCAACCTGGTGCTGGTCTTCTTCCTGTGCGGGCTGTGGCACGGAGCCAGCTGGAGCTTCATCATCTGGGGCCTGTTCCACGGTTTCTTCCTGGGCCTGGAGCGCACCCGCTTCGGGGCCTGGATGGACAAGGCATGGAGCCCGCTGGCCCACGCATACACCATGCTGGTGGTCATGGTGGGCTGGGTGTTCTTCCGGGCCGAAAACCTGGATCAGGCCACTGCCTTCCTCAAGGCCATGGCGGGGCTGGGCACCGGCACCGGCATGGAGTGGCACCCCGGCCTGTTCATCAACCCCAAGGTCGCCATCGTGCTGGTGCTGGCCGTGGTCGGCTCCGCGCCCGTGATCCCCTGGCTGGCCGCCTGGCGCACGCGTATGCTGGAGCGCACCGGCAGCTTCTTCTACGGCCCCTTTGTCGACGCCCTCACCGGCCTGGTGGCCATGCCCTCAATCCTGCTGCTCTCCTGCATGGCGCTGGCCAGCGGCACGCACAATCCTTTCATCTATTTCCAGTTCTGAGCATGGGCAACACAGCCAACAGCAGGGCGAGCAGAATCGTCGCAGTGATGGTCTCCATCGTGTTCATCGGGGCCATCCTCGTGCCCGTGACGGCCAACATCCTCAAGATCAACCCCGAAGTGCCCCTTCAGGAGAGCGATACCAACCCCATGCCCAGCTTCAGCATGGACTTCCCCACCGTGGGGCAGGTGATCTACAAGCTGCGGCGCAACTGGCTGGACCGCAACTTCGGCCTGCGCAGGGTGCTGGTGCGCTGGGAGCAGCTGCTCGACGTGCGGGTGCTCAAGGCCTCCATGCCGTGGGACCCGGTGCTGGCGGGCAACGACGACTGGCTCTACCTGGCCCAGGAGAACCCGCAGCTCAACGTCGTCAACGACTGGCGCGTGACCGTCCCGCTGACTCCCGGGCAGCTCGACATCTGGGTGAACATCTTCCGCACCCGGCGCGACTGGCTGGCCGAGAAAGGCATCCGCTACATGGTGGTGGTGGCCCCCAACAAGGTGAGCATCTACCCGGATTACATCCCGAAGCGCTTCACCAAGGCCCGGCCTTTCAACAAGATGGACCAGATGGTCCAGGCCCTGACCAGCGCTGGCATCGACGTGGTGGACCTGCGCCCCGCACTGCGCGAGGCCCGGGCCAATGGCACCGCATTCTACCGCACGGACAGTCACTGGACGCCGTTCGGCGCCTTCTTCGCCTACCAGGAGATCGCGTCCAGGCTCCAAAAATACTTCCCGAACCTCAAGCCCGCGCCGCTTTCGGACTACGCGGTGGGCGAGCGCCCGGGCCTCAAGGGCGGCCTGGCCGGCATGATCGCCATGAGCGACATCTACACCGAGAACGTGGTGACCATGGAGCCGCTCTCGCCGCGCAAGGCCCGGGAGACCACCGGCCGCGAGGCCGGGCTCAACGAGTTCCAGCCGCTCTCCATCTACGAGAACGAGGACGCCTCCCTGCCCAGGACCGTGGTTCTCCGCGACTCCTTCGTGCACGAGGTCATCCCCTTCCTGGCTGAACACTTCTCGCGCATGGTGTTCGTCTGGCCCTTCCCCACGGACGCGGTGCACGTGCGCGGCTTCAAGCCCCAGATCATCCTGGATGAGAAGCCCGACATCGTCATCGACGAGTTCGTGGAGCGCTATTTCACCCAACCACCCCCTCCTTCCGCTCTGCCCATGGAGCAGTGACGCCATGAACACCCCCTTCGAACCACCCCGCGCCATGCTGCCCGAAGAGTTGGCCGCCCTGCCACAGGCGCGCTACGAGGGCGAGGTCGTCATCGCACAGACCCCGGACGAGGCCCTTCGCGCACTGGAGCGCCTGGGCGGAGAGGCCGTGCTGGGCTTCGACACCGAAACGCGCCCCACGTTCAAGCGCGGGGTCAACTACCTGCCCTCCCTGGTGCAGCTGGCCGGGGCCGAGCTGGTGGTGCTGGTGCGCCCCGGAGCCTTCGCGGCCTGGAGCGAGCTGACGGCCGTTCTTGGGAACGAAGCCGTGGTCAAGGCCGGGGTGGCCGTGCGCGACGACCTCACCGCCCTGGGCAAGCTGGGCCCCGTGGCGCCGAAACGTTTCGAGGATGTGGGGGAGTGGGCCAAGAAGTTCGGCTGGCCCGTGACGGGGCTGCGCAACCTGGCGGCGGGCCTTCTGGGGTTGCGCGTCTCCAAGAAGGCCCGGCTGACCAACTGGGAGGCCAGCTGTCTGAGCCCCGCGCAGGTCTGCTACGCGGCAACCGACGCCTGGGTCAGCAGGGAGCTGTATCTGGCCATGGAGGCCATCCGTCCGCTGCTCAAGAAGAAGGAGGCCGCCGCCCGCGCCAAGGCCGCCAGGAAAGCCGCCAAGGGAGAGTAAGGCGCGGGGAGGCAAAAAAAGAGGATCCGCCTTGTTGCGCTTGCCGTTTCCCGGCAGGGTCCCCGCAGTCTCTCGGGGGACTGGGGCGCGCTTCGACGAATCCTCGCTGGGGCGCTCACTCGCCCGTTATGGTGCCTGGAATTAACGACCGCTACCCTCCGTTGCCGTTCCGACGCCTGCCGAAGACCGCCTTCAGCATTGATTCCCTCATACCCCACCCACAGCCCCTCGCAAGAAAATAATCTCCCGCCCGGAAGGCCCTTTAGCGGCGTCTGTCACAAAATCGCCGTGATCCCGGAAGGATCGGGATCCATATTTTTTTCCCCTGTGAGTACGGCCGGTTCGGGCCGGGCCGCCCTGGGGCCGCCTCACCGGGGCATGGGCCGCGGGTTCCGCTCCCCCGCCCGGGGCGCTCCCAGGCGGCAGGGGAACGGCCCTATTTCGGCTGCGCCACGATCCGGATGTAGGGTTTCGGCGCCTTCCAGCCGGCCGGGTACTTTTCCTTGGCCTCGGCGTCGGAGACCGAGGGAATGATGATGACGTCCTCGCCCTGTTTCCAGTTGACCGGCGTGGCCACCTTGTGTCTGGCCGTGAGCTGGCACGAATCGAGAAGCCGCAGCACCTCGTCGAAGTTTCGGCCGGAGCTCATCGGATAGGTGAGCATGGCCTTGATCCTCTTGTCAGGCCCGATGAGGAACACGGAGCGGACGGTGGCGTTGTTGGCCGCCGTGCGTCCCTGCGCCGAGGTGCCGTCGTCCTCCTCGAGCATGTCGTAGAGCTTCGCGATGGCCAGGTCCGTGTCGCCGATCATCGGATAGGTGACGGCGTGCCCCTGGGTCTCCTCGATATCCTTGGCCCATTTCACATGGTCGCTCACCGGGTCCACGCTCAGCCCGATGATCTTGCAGTTGCGCTTGTCGAATTCCGGCTTGAGGCCGGCCATGTAGCCGAGTTCGGTGGTGCAGACCGGTGTGTAGTCCTTGGGGTGTGAGAACAGGATCGCCCAGCCGTCACCGATCCAGTCGTGGAAGCGGATGGTGCCCTCCGTTGTCTCCGCGGTGAAGTCCGGGGCTTCGCTGTTGATGCGCAAGGTCATGACTGCCTCCCCTTGGGTTTCACAGGTTCACCTCCGAGCCCGCCGTTTTCCGGCGGCAGCGCCGGTCTCCTCGGAGATGGGGATTGTCCCTCGATACCAGCCTGCTTCCGGCTGTCAAGGCGCCCCCCTGGGGACAGGGCGTCCCCCCGACGGACTGGCGCCCGATGCCGAGGATTCCGGAGGCCGCCCGCGTTGGCTCTGGCCGTAAAACACGGGACCCCGGCCTCAGATTGACTCCGCCGCTGGCATGTGGGATATTATATAACACAAGTTGTTCTCACTTAACATATTGGTAAGGATACACAGCGCGCCCGCACTTCGCGCCCCGGAATCCACCATGGGATGGGCAATGCATCAGATACCGGGCGCCAGACCCGCATGCTCAGGACAGGCCGCCCTCCTGCGGCCCCGTCCAGCGTCCTGGGCGCGCCCGCGGCAGCTCCGCCCGCGGTCCTCCCACATCTCGTCGCGCTCCCCGGGTGCAGGGGCCAGCCCATGAACCCGCCCCGCAGACTGGTCCTGCTGATTCTGGTCGTCTTCGGGTGTTGGTCCGGCTTCACATATTACCTGTATTACATGGCCCTGCGAAACGACGTGGAATCCACCAGGGAACTGGCCCTGGTGGAGGCTCGCATGGCCTACGAGAAGGACGTCACCTACCGCCGCTGGGCAGCGCGCATGGGCGGGCTCTACGCCGAGATAACCGAGACCCTGCTTCCGAACCCCTACCTCGACGTGCCTGACAGGGACCCCGTCACCGAATCGGGCAGGAAGCTCACCCTGATCAACCCCGCCTACATGACGCGCATGGTGCACGGCGTCATGCACGAGGACGCCGGGCTTAAGGCCCACATCACCAGCCTGGAGCCCATCAGGCCCGCGAACGCCCCCACTGCCTGGGAGGCCAAGGCGCTGGAATCCTTCAAGCGGGGCGTCGGGGAGTTCCACGAGCTCGCCGTGGACGATGGCCGCGAGGTCATGCGCTTCATGCGGCCCATGGTCACGGAGGAGCCCTGCCTGAAGTGCCACGCCAAGCAGGGGTACAAACTGGGCGAGATCCGCGGCGGCATCAGCGTGACAGTGCCCCTGGACAAGTACGCGCAGTCGCTCGCCAGCACGGCGAGGGGCACGGCCATCCGCTACAGCGGGATATTCCTGGCCGGGTCCGGCCTCATCCTGACCATGTTCCTGCTGCTTGTGCGGCACGAGCAGCATCGAAACGCAGCCGAGCTGGCCCTGCGGGAATCGGAGGAGAGAATCCGCGAGAGCGAGGCGCTTTTCCGCGCCGTGTTCGAAAACGCCGGCGACGCCATCTATCTCACGGACATCAAGGGCCGTCTGCTGGGGGTGAACAACGAGGCCCTGCGCCAGACCGGCTTCTCGCGGCAGGAGTTCTCCGGCATGAGCGTGCCCGACCTGGATGCCGCCTACACGCCGGAAGCCTTCGAGGAGTTCTCCCGGCACATGGCGGAGGACCGCACGACCTCCTTCGAGACCGAGCATCGCCGCAAGGACGGCGGGGTATTCCCCGTCGAAGTCCGCGTGGCGTATTTCGAGCTAGGGCCGGAACCGCGGCTCATCGGCGTGGCCCGCGACATCACCGGGCGCAAGCAGGCCGAACGGGAGATGACCGCATCCCTCAAGGAGAAGGACATCCTCCTGCGCGAGATCCACCACAGGGTGAAAAACAACCTCCAGATCATCTCCAGCCTGCTGAGCATCCAGGAGCAGGGGTTGAACAACCCCGAAGCCAAGGCGGCGCTGCTGGAAGGCAGGGGCCGGATCGCCTCCATGGCTCTGATCCACGAGCAGCTCTATCACTCGCGGGATTTCAGCGAGATAGACCTCAAGGCCTACCTGGAGCAGTTCGTGCCCAGGCTGGTGGCCACCTACATGGCCGGCAGGGACGTCAGCCTTGTCATGGAGCTGCCGGACGTGTCCCTGAGCCTGGACAAGGCAATCCCCTTCGGGCTGATCATGAACGAACTGGTCACCAACGCCATCAAGCACGGGCTCAGGGACAGGTCCGTCGGAGAGGTGCGGGTGCGCCTGAGCCTGGACGGCGGCCACCTGGAGGCCACCGTGGCCGACGACGGCGCGGGCCTGCCCCCGGACTTCGACCTGGCCGGGGCGAACACCCTGGGCCTGCAGATCGTCACGCTGCTGACCGAACAGCTGCATGGGCGCCTCACTGTGGAATCCGGCCCGGGGGCGGTGTTCAGGGTCCGCATCCCCATCGGTCAGCCCGGCGCTTGATCCGTCCCCCTCCTGGGGGTACACCCGGCAACATGCCATACGCACGCGTCACACTTCGGGACGGCACAGCGCTCAACGTCTACGACAGCGGCACGGACAGCCCCGCCCCGCCGCTGCTCTTCGTCCACGGCAACAGCTGCGACCACACCTTCCTGACCCCGCAGATCGAGCATTTCCAGAGGACGCGGCGGGTCATCGCGCCGGACCTGCGCGGCCACGGCGAGAGCGACGCCCCCCAGGAGGGCTACGCCTTCGTGGAACTGGCGGAGGACCTGGCGGACATGCTGGATCGGCTTGAGGGCACGCCGGGCCGCGCCGTGGCCGCCGTGGGCCACAGCATGGGCGGCGTGGTGGCGCTGGAGCTGGCCCACCACCACCCGGAGTTGGTGGCCGGCGTGGCCTGCCTGGACTCCACGGTGCTCTCGCCCCCGGGCAGGCCCAGCCGCATCCACTCCCTGCTGGACGGACTGCGCTCCACGGCCTGGCAGGGCTACTTCCTGCGCTATTTCGAGGCCGCCTTCGACCCCATGGACGACCCTCAGCGCAAGCAGGCCATCCTGGAGCGCATGCTGCGCACCCCCCAGCACGTGATCGTGGCCCTGTTCGAGCAGTGGCGCATAGCGGACGGCGCGGCGGCCGCGCGGGCCTGCCGGGCACCCATGCTCTACGTGGCCTCCTCGCGGCCCAGGACCGACACTGCGCAGCTGTCGGAGCTGTGCCCCCAGCTGATGCACGGCCAAGTGGTGGGCTCGGGGCACTTCCTCACGCTGGAAGTGCCCGGCCAGGTAAACGCCATGCTGGAGAGATTTCTGGAGATAAGCGGGCTCTAGCAGCCTGTTGAACAAACCCCGCTGACCGCGTTGCCTCGAAAAAGCCAACCCTTCGCGCATGTTGCATACGCGAGGGGTTGGCTTTTTCGTGCGCCTTGCCGGCGAGTTTTTTGAACAGGCTGCGGAATCAGCCCAGGCTAGGGGCGCCCGGCCCTCGTCAGGTCCTTGAGGCGCGCGAACACTTGCTCCAATGTCAGGTGCGAGGTGTCCACGATGACGGCGTCCTCGGCTGGGGCCAGGGGCGCGATGGGGCGGTTGCGGTCGCGCTCGTCGCGCTCCCGGATGGATGCCTCGATGGCGGCCAGGTCGGCGGGCTGGCCCATTGCCTTCAGTTGCTCCGCCCGACGCTGGGCGCGCACGCGCGGGTCCGCGTCCAGGAATATCTTGCGGGCGGCCAAGGGGAAGACCACGCTGCCCATGTCACGCCCTTCGACCACCAGGGAGACGCTGGCCCCGATGGCCCGCTGGGCCTTCTTCTGGAACTCGCGCACCTCGGGCCGGGCCGCCACCCTGGAGGCCCAGACGCCCGCCTGCTCCGTGCGCACCTCGTCGCCCACGGGCTCGCCATTGCACAGTAGCACGGAATCGGAACCGACGCCCTTCAGGCCGAACTCCAGGCCGTCCAGCCGCTTGTTCAATTCGTCCGGGGGCAGGTCCCACCCGCCTTCGCCCAGGCGCAGCGCCGTGGCCCGGAACATGGCCCCGGTATCCAGGTAGGCCACGCCCAGGGCCTGGGCCAGCATCCGCGCCAGGGTGGTCTTGCCCACCCCGGCGGGGCCGTCCAGCGTGATGATGGAAGGCTCAGTCATGGATGCCCATGATCTCGGACATGGCCTGGATGAAGGCGCGGTTCTCCGGCTCGCTGCCGATGCTCACGCGCAGGCTCTCCGGCAGGCCGTAGCTGGACAGGGGCCGGATGATGATGCCGCGCGCCAGCAGTGCCTCGAACAGGGCCTTGGCCTCGGTTGGCGGCGTGAACAGCAGGAAGTTGGCCTGGGAGGGCTGCACCGTGCAGCCCAGGCGCTCAAGCTCGGCCGTGAGCCAGCTCCGGCCCTTGCGCACGGTCTCCAGGGTGGCCACGCGGAAGTGCGTGTCCTCCAGGGCGGCCATGCCCGCAGCCTCGGCCAGCAGGTTCACGCTGAAGGGCAGGCGCACGCGCATGACCAGGTCGGCCAGCCAGGCGGGCATCACGCCGAAACCCAGGCGCAGCCCGGCCAGGCCGTAGAGCTTGGAGAAGGTGCGCAGCACCACCACGTTGGGCAGGCTCTCCAGGCGGTTCATCACCGAGTATTCCTGCTCGGGCTCGGCGAACTCCACGTAGGCCTCGTCCACCACCAGCAGGGCGCGCGGCGGCATGGCCTTGGCCAGGTAGGCGATCTCGGCGGCCTTGACCGCGTGCCCGGACGGGTTGTCCGGGTTGGTGAGGAACACCAGGGCCGTGTTCTCGTCGCAGAGCTCCAGCATGGACTCGAAGGGGAAGCGGAAGTCCTGCGCCAGGGGGGCCTGACGCATCTCCACGCCGCAGAGCTTGGCCTGCAGGCGGTAGATGCTGAAGCAGGGCTGGAAGGCCACCACGTTGTCCACGCCCGGGCGGGCCTTCACGCGCAGCAAGAGGTCGATGATCTCGTCGGAGCCGTTACCCGGCACCACGCACTCCACGGGCACCCCGTGGTGCCCGGCGATGGCCTTGACCAGCCTGGGGTTGCCGGACTGCGGGTAGCGGAACACCACCTCGGAGCGGCGCGAGAGCACCCGCTGCACCAGCGGGGAGGCTCCCAGGGGGTTCTCGTTGCTGGCCAGCTTGATGACGCTGGCCAGCTTGTAGCGCTCCTTGATCTCGTCGATGGACAGCCCCGGGGAGTACGGAGTGAACTCCAGCACCTCGGGGCGCAGCGTGTCTTTGGGATCCATAGGAAAAACCATCAATCCTCGTCGGCCTGGTGTTCGGGGCGGATAGTCAGCACGGGGCACTTGGAGCTCTTGACGATCTTCTCGGCCACGGAGCCGAAGAGGATGCGGTCGATGCCGGTGCGCCCGTGGGTGCCCATGATGATCAGGTCCACCTTTTCGTCCTCGGCCAGATTGAGGATCTCCTCGGCGGGATAGCCCACCAGGACCTTGCCGCTGGCGTCCGCGCCGGCGAAGTGGGCCTTGAGATAGGCCTCCATGCTGGTGTCGGCCCCGGCCACGATCTCGCCCACGAAGGACTCGATGGAGCTGGGCGGCACATGGAAGCCCACGTACTGCGAAAGGGAAGGCGCGACGTACACGCACAGAAGCTTCGCTCCGGTGCAGCGGGCCAGGGTCTTGGCGTAGTCGGCCAGCTTGGGGCTTTGGTCGGAAAAGTCCACCGCGCACAGGATCTTCTTGAATTCGGCCATGGCCGCCTCCATTGTTGCAAATTTCCGGTCCGGGCAGTGTAGCCAAGCAGACCGGCGATAGACAAGGGTTTTCCCGTGTACTAGGGATGTTCTGGCCCCAAGTCCGGGCCGTGCCGCCGCGCGCGGCCCCGGAATACGCAGGGAGGCAAAAAATTCCCTCCCCCGCTCCGGCCAGCATCAATGATTTCAACGCGTTACATGTTCACCAACTTGGCAAGGGCTTTGCTTAAGCCCGGCAGGGAACATGTCAGGGCGAGGAGATGCAGCCTATGAAGATCCAAACAGACCAGATCACGCCTGTACAACAGACGGGCAAGGTCCAGAAGGCCGCCGGCGCCGCGGGAGTCAGTTTCGGGGAGTTACTGGCCCGCGAGGTGGGTGGCCCCGAGGCCTCCCAGACGGCGTCCGCCGCCGCTCCGCTGCTGTCCGGAGCGGCCGGGCTGGCCCAGGCCGTTGCCGCCCAGGCGGCCGTCCAGGGGACTTCGCCCACCACGGCCGTTCAGGCCGCAAGCGACAGGCAGGCGGTGATGGACAACGTGAACAGCCTACTGAGTCAATGGGAAAAATATGCCGGACAGCTGGCGGACGGCGGCGCAGGCCAGCTGCGCCAAGCCTACGGCACCCTCGAAAACATTCAGACCGGTGTGAAAAGGCTCAAGGACGAGCATCCCGGGCTGGACGGGCAAAGCCCGCAACTCTCCTCCATGGTCAACGAACTGGAAGTCCTGGCCGCGACGGAGCAGATCAAGTTCAACCGGGGCGATTACCTGTAATCGCGGCTCGCCCCAGCCCTGACATTCGCCGGCGAACCGCCGGGGCTTCCGCAGAGCGGGAGCCCCGGCGGACCGCAGAACCGGCCGCCCGTTCCCCCCGCCTCTCTTTCCAATGCCCACTTTCGGATTCGCCTGAACCTCCTCAATCCACACGCCGCATCGGGCGTCGCTCCGCGTCCTGCCCCCCCGACAGAAGGGGGGCGAAGCCCGCCGTCGCGTTTCGGCCGGGCCGCCGGCGCTGACGGCACAAGGCTTCGATGCCGGGCGGTTCTCCCGCGTTCCTGGGGGCATTCCGTCCGGCAAACGTACAAGGCGACCGGCCTCGACCTGCCCGGGTGGCCCGGGTGGGCATCCGGCACCTGCCGCCACAGCCTTGAAGCGCCGGAGATCGCACGCGCGTCCGCACCACAACCGTCACCATAAGGGTTTCCAAAGGGCGCAGCAGGACTTCGTCCTTTGGCCGCCGGAGGCGCCTCCTGCCTGGCGACTCCGCGCACATCAGTTGATCCGCCATGGAAAAAGCCCCCGGGCAGGACATGCCCAGGGGCTTTGTTTACGGTCGATTCCGCGAAGGTGAGCCGAAAAGGCCTTATATATTCACCCGATGAGCCGTAGCGGGTCCAGGCGTGGCCTCTCCAGGGCCGAACTGGCTGATGTTCTTCAAATACAGCGGGCAGTTCGGCCCTGGAGATGCCTCGCCTGGAGCCTAGACAAACGGGAGGCCTCCGGTGGCCAAGGGGCTTCGCCCCTTGGAACCCCTCGCGGCTTCGCGGTTAGCCCTGCTCGCCTTCAGGCTCGGCGGCGGGGGCCGTTTCGGGGCGCTGGTGCACCAGGGCGGCCACCTGATCCAGGGCCGCGCCCTGGTCGTCGTTCTGGAAGATGTTGCGCCCGGCGCACAGCCCGGCCGCGCCGCAGTCGAGGGCCTCGGCGATGTCCGCCAGGAAGCGTGAGAACTCGCCTCGCCCCGGCCCGCCGGTGACCACCACGGGGGCGTCGGAGGAGGCCACCGCGTTGGAGAAGCTCTCCGGGTCGCCCGAATAGGGCACGCCCACGATGTCCGCGCCAAGCTCCGAGCCCAGGCGGATGCAGTGGGAGATGAGGCTGGCGTCCAGCTCGTTGACGATGTGCCCGCCGCGCGGCTGGATGATGGCCAGCACGGGCAGGCCAGCCAGGTGGGCCTCGTCGGCCATGGCCCCGAAGTCGGCCAGCATTCTGTCCTCAAGGTCGTTGCCCACGTTGATCTGCAGGCTCACGGCGTCCGCGCCCAGGCGCAGGGCCTCGCCCACGGAGCAGACCACGGTGCGGCCGTAGGGCGGCAGAGCGTGCTTGGTGCCGCCGGAGAGCTGCACGATGAGCGAGAGCCCGAGAGGCAGGCCCGCGCCGTGGGTGCGCGCGGGGCCCTTGTTGAGCACCACGCCCTGCACGTTGCGCCCCCGGACCATCTCGGTGAGCTTGCCCACGGCCTCCAGGCCGGGGATCATGCCTTCGCCCACGCCGTGATCCAGAGGGAGGATCAGGGCGCGGCCGCTCACAGGGTCGAAGAGGCGTCCAAGACGACGGTAGATGCCGATCATACGGATGTCCTTGGGGATGCTGTGAAAGTGGAAGCGCCTGCGTTCGGCGGGTCCGCTCCTGGCGGACTGGCGCAGGCGGGTTCTAGGCATTGCGTAACGTATCATGGTGTTCCTGGTCGGTGCTTGCCCGGCGGTCAGCCCCGGCGGGCGGTCATCTGTCGGACCAGAGGGCGCGGCCGCCCTTCACGGTCAGAAACCCCAGGGGCAGGCCCCTGAAATAAAGCCCCATGCGGCCCGAGCCTCCCTCCACGGTGATGCTGCGCCCCTCCAGCAGGGCCGTCACCGTCTCGGGTTCGTCCGCGTCCAGCTCCGGGCCGCTCCCGGCGGGGGGCAGCAGCAGCCTGGCCCTGGCCCAGGGCCGGAACCCGTCCCCGGCCATGCGCCCGAGGCGCTGCCCCTTGCGCCGCACGGGCAACAGCCCCGCGCCGCGTCCGGGCACGAAGCAGAGCTCGTCCTTGAACATCTCGGCGCCGCCTTCGGGCAGCCGGTCCCAGGCCAGGTCGGGCGCTCCGGCCCGGGCCTTGGCCAGCATGTCCGGCGCGGTGCCCGGCGCGGAGCCTGGGCCCTTGCCCGCGACACCCCGGGGATCGCGCCAGGAGCGCCGCCTGGGTGCGGCTTCCTCCGGCTCGGGTTCGGTTTCCGGGAGCCGGGCCGATTCCGGTTTGGTGAACAGCGCCAAATAGAATCCCTGGGCCTCGGAGCTCTCGCCGTCGACGCGCAGGGTCCCGGCCGCTGCCGGGTCCTGGGGCTCGTGGAAGGAAAACCCCGGGAACGGGGCCAGGGGCAGGGGTTCGAGCCCCAGCTCGCTGGCGGCCCAGACGGCCTGGTCCTCGTTTTCGGCGCGGTTTGTGGTGCAGGTGGAATACAGGAGCCGCCCGCCCGGGGCCAGCAGCGAGGCGGCCTTGGCCAGCAGCTCGCGCTGCAGCGAGGTCAGCGGCTCCACCTTCTCCGGCTTCCAGAGGGTGAGCACCTGCGGGTTCTTGTCCGCGGTGCCCCATCCGCTGCAGGGCGGGTCCAGCAGGATGTAGGAGAAGCCGCCCGGGGGCAGGGCCAGATCCTGCCCCTTGCTGCCCGTGCTCACGGCCTGTGCCAGGTTCAGGCGGGCCAGGTTCTGGCGCAGGGTGGCCAGACGGTCGGCGCTGGGCTCGTTGCCGAGCACGTAGCCCTCCCGCCCCGCCAGCTGGGCCAGGAAGGAGGTCTTGCCGCCCGGGCTGGCGCACATGTCCAGCACGGCGGAGCCGGGGGGCGGGTCCAGCGCCAGGGGTGGCAGCATGGAGGAGCGGTCCTGGATGTAGATCAGCCCGAAACGGGCCGCCAGGGACGAGCCGAGGGGCGCGGGCTCGTGGGTGAGCCTGCGGCACCAGGGGCTGAACGGTTCGGGTTCGAAGGCGTACCCCTGCGCCTCCAGGAGGGCTTCCACCCGGGGGACGGCTTCGGGATCGCAGACGATGCGGAAGGATCGGGCCACGGCCGCAACATGGCCCAAGCCCGCACGCTTGGCAAGCGCCTTGCGCGACGGGCGTAACCGGACGGCTTCGGGCAGCGTCTGTTGAGCAACCCTGGCGTCCGGAGGCGGGAGCAAAATGATGAAATGTTGTCCATATCACTGGGGTGCCGTGATTAAGCCCTCCATACCCCTCGGGAAGGCCCAACACATTTCTTTTGCCTCGCCTGTACGATAATGCTAACAGCCTTGCCGCCCGGCAGAGCCGGGCTGGCTTGCCCATGCTCCATGGAGGTTCCCGCATGATCCGCGCCCGCGTGGTATTTCTGGCCGCACTGGCCCTTCTCCTGACTGCTTCCGCCGCAATGGCCCAGGTGAAAACCTTCGCCGTGCTGCCCTTCGCCGTGAACGGCCCCGAAAAATTCGCCTACCTGTCCCAGGGCGTGCAGGACATGCTCGTCTCCCGCCTGACCTGGCAGGGCAAGCTCCAGCCCACGGACAAGTCCGCCATCGACCAGAAGGTCAAGGCCGCACCGCGCTCCGAGTCCGAGGCCAAGGCCGCCATGGCCGCGCTCAAGGCCGACTATGCGGTGTTCGGCTCCATGACCATCGCCGGCGACGACGCCAGCCTCGACGTCAAGGTGCTGGACTCCAAGGGCCAGCTGACCGCCAAGAGCGCCCAGACCAAGCTCAACACCATGATCCCCACCATGGAGGGCCTGGCCAGGGAGATCAACGCCCAGGTGTTCAACCGCGTCGAGGCCGCCCGCGACCCCAAGACCGGGCAGCCCGTCCAGTCCGTGAACCAGATGAACCCCGCCTTCGTGGTCAACCAGACCGCCGAGAACCAGCAGGTTTATCTGAACCCCAATTTCCGCTACGCGGGCAACACCGACACCCCCGGCTCCTGGCGCAGCCAGACCCTGCCCTACGCCGCCAACGGCATGGCCCTCGGCGACCTGGACGGCGACGGCCAGAACGAGGTGGTGCTCTTCTCCAACAGTGAAGTCTACGTCTACCGCTTCCAGGAGAGGCAGCTGGCCCCGGTGGCCAAATGGGAAGGCTCCACCCGCGTGAAGCTGGTGCGCGCCTCCATCCTGCCGCTGGGAGCGGAGAAGGGCAACAAGCTGGTGGTCTCCGGCTTCTTCAACAAGCTGCCCCAGTCCACCATCCTGCGCCTTGAGGGCAACAAGCTGGTGGCCGAGGCCGAGCGCCTGCCCTGGTACCTCTCCGCCGTGAAGCTGCCCCCGCGCTACCAGAAGCAGCTCGTGGGCGCCAAGGGCGACTCCAAGGAAGTGTTCACCGGCGGCGTGCACGAAATGAGCTACGCCAACGGCGTCCTGACCGCCGGCCCGCGCCTGAGCCTGCCGCACAAGGCCAACCCCTTCAACTTCGCCTACCTGCCCGAGGAGGCCGGATACAAGCTGGTGGTGCTCGACGACAACGACCGCCTGGAAGTGTACAGCGGCCGCAACGACGCCATCGCCAAGACCGAGGAGCAGTACGCCGGGTCCAGCATGGGCATCGAGCATGACAGCCTCATGCCCCCCACCGCCGCCCCCAACGAGAACTACCTCTGGAGCTACTACTACATCCCGCTGCCGCTGGTGCCCGCCATCCTCGGCAACGACAAGAAGTCCGAGCTGCTGGTGAGCCGCAACATCTCCGTGGCCTCCCAGTTCTTCGAGAACTTCCGCCTCTTCTCCCAGGGCGAGATCCACTCCCTGGGCTGGGACGGCGTGGGCCTGAACCTCAAGTGGAAGACCCGCCGCCTCAAGGGCACCATCGTGGGCTACGACGTGGCCGACATCGACCAGAGCAAGGTCCAGAACCTTGTGGTGTGCATGAACACCTTCCCCGGCCCCGCAGGGATCAAGAACAGGCGGACCATCGTGGTGGCCTACCCGCTTGACCTGGAGTCCATCCAGAAGGGCGTGAAGTTCGGCAACATGGACGAGGTGGGCAACTAGCCCGCCGCACCCTCGCGCGCGTGCTGGTTCTGTACCTGGCCCAGGCCGTCAACTCGGGGCTGGCTCTCGGAGCGGTCTACGGATTGATGGCCCTGGGCTTCTGCCTGATCTACAATTCGAGCAGGCTCATCAATTTCGCCCAGGGGGAGCTTCTCCTCCTGGGCGGACTTGTGCTTTTCAGCCTGTCGCAGACCCTCCAGCTCGGCCCTGTCTCCGCCCTGCTGGCCACCGGCGTGTTCGGGTTCCTGCTGGGCCACCTGCTCTACTCCACCACGCTCGGCGTGATGCTCCTGGCCCAGCCCCTGCGCCAGCTCATGCTCACCGTGGCCGCCAGCCTGATCTGGCAGGGCGCGGCGGTGCTCATCTGGGGCAAGAACCCGCTCAAGCTCGAACAGTTCGTCGCCATGCCCGCGCTGCGCATGGGCCCGGTGTTCCTCGGGCCCAACACCGTCACCGCCCTGGTGCTGGCCGTGGCCAGCGTGGCCGTGCTCTCGGCCTTCCTGGGCCTCACCCGCACGGGGCGCGCCATCCGCGCCGTCTCCATGAACGCGCTGGCCGCCCGGCTGCAGGGCGTGAACCCTGTGCGCGCCCAGGCCCTCTCCTTCGCGCTCTCGGGCATCCTCTCGGCCCTGGCCGCCATGGCCATCGGCCCCCAGACCATGCTGCGTTACGACATGGGCTTCGGCCTGGGCCTCAAGGGCTTCGTGGCCGCCACCCTGGGCGGCTACACCTCACTGGGCAAAGTCTTCTGCGGCGGGCTGCTGCTGGGCGTCATCGAAGCCTGCCTGACCCTGGCCTTCAGCGCCGACCTCAAGGAGACGCTGACCTATTCCCTGCTGGTGGCCCTGCTGGTGCTGGCCCCCACCCCGCAGAGCAGGCAGCAGAAGGTCTAGCCGGTGCGCCGCGAAGTCCGCTCCCTGGCCGCCTTCCTGGCCGCCGTGGCCCTGGTGGGGGCGTTCCTGCCCAACGTGCACCTGCTGGCGCTGAACCAGCACCTGTTCCTGGCGCTCAACGTGCTGGCGCTCAATTTCTGCCTGGGCCTGGGCGGGCAGGCCTCCATGGCCTCGGGCGCGTTCTGCGGCCTGGGCGCCTACGGCTCCGTGATCCTGCATTCGCTGTTGCCGCAGGGCACGCTCGTCATCGTGCCCGCGGTGGCCTCCTGCGCCTTCTTCGCCGCCGCCTGGATCAGCAAGCCCCTTGAGAAGCTCGGCGAGGGCTTCCTGGCCATGGCCACGCTCTGCCTCTGCCTGATCTTCGTGAACCTGGTGCTGGCCTTCGCCCCCCTGACCGGCGGGTCCAACGGCATGATGGTCTCAGTGAGCCCCTCCCTGCCCCTGCTGGGCGAGCTCAAGGGCGACCGGGCCAACTTCGCCGCACTGCTCTTCCTGCTTGCCCTCGGTGGCTACATCTTCGCCGCCGTGCGCGATTCGCGCCTGGGCCGCGCCCTGCTGGCCTGCAAGGACGACTCCCTGGCGGCTTCCTCCTGCGGCATCGACCGCCTGGGCGTGCGGGCCGTGTCCTTCGGCATCGGCGGGGCCTTCTCCGCCCTGGCGGGCATGGTGCTGGCCAACTCCACGGGGTTCATCAGCCCCGGGCAGTTCGACCTGGGCCTCTCCCTCAAGACGCTGCTCTTCCTGGTCATCGGCGGGCCGGGCCGCCTGGTGCGCCCGCTCCTGGCCGTCGTCCTTTTGGAGGCGCTCATCTCCTCGTTCCATTCCCTGGGCGAAGCCACCATGCTGGTGCACGGCCTGATCCTGGCGACGGCCCTGCTGGCGGGCTACTGGCGGGAGACGGGCGGCCTGGCCTGGCTGCCGCGCCTGGTTGCCCCTGCGGCGAAACGAGTGTAAAGCCTCCGAAACCAATCACCATCCGGAGGACGTATGCCGCGTTTGTTCTTGTCCCTTGTTGTCCTGCTCTGCCTGACGGGCAGCGCCTTCGCAGCGGAACCCATCCTGATAGGCGGCATCTTCGCGGAATCCGGCCCCACCGCCGAAATTGGCACCGCCACGCGCCTGGTGGCCGAGATGACCCTCAAGCAGATCAACGACAAGGGCGGCATCCTCGGCCGTCCGCTCAAGATGATCGCCTACGACACCCAGTCCACCCCCGAGGTGGCCCTGCGCATGGCCCGCCAGTTGGTGGAGTCCGACGGGGTGCTGGCGCTCATCGGGCCCACCTCCACGGGTGAGGGCATGGCCGTGAAGAAGTACACCGAGGAGCAGAAGATTCCCACCATCATGACCGTGGGCGGCGACGCCATCGTGGCTGGCGGCAAGTACGGCCCCTTCGACTGGACCTTCAAGGTGCCCCAGCGCACCAACACCGCCGTGGAGAAGATCTACGCCCACCTCAAGGCCCACAACCTGACCAAGGTCGCCCTGCTCACCGCCAAGGACCCCTTCGGCCAGGACGGCTCCGACGCGCTCAAGGCCCTGGCCCAGGCCAACGGCATCACCATCGTGGCCGAGGAGAACATCGACTCAAAGGGCACCGACTTCTCGGCCGAGGCCTTCAAGGTCGTCATGGCCAAACCCCAGGCCGTGGTGATCTGGACCATCGGGCCCGCCGCCGCCATCGCGGCCAAGAACTTCGCCGCCCTGCCCGGGGACAAGCCCCTGCTGGTCGAGTCCCACGGCATCGCCGGGGCCAACTTCCTCAAGCTGGCGGGCGAGAACGCCGAGGGCGTGGTCATGCCCGCCACCAAGCTCATGGTGGCCGAGAGCCTGCCCGCGGGCGACCCCCAGAAGGAGGTCATCGCGGCCTTCGTCAAGAACTACGCGGACCAGGGCCTGCAGGCCAAATTCCCCATGAATACCCACTCCGGCTATGCCGCCGACGCGCTGACCCTGCTGGTGGAGGGGCTCAAGAAGGCGGGCAAGCCCGAGAGGGAGCCCCTGCGCGACGCGCTTCAGAACCTGAAGGGCGTGGTGGGTGTGTCCGGCGTGTTCAACACCACCCCGCAGGACCACAACGGGCTGACCACGGACTCCATGGTGATGGTCACCGTGAAGGGCGGTAAGTTCGTGGAGGCCAAATAGGGCCGGATGAGGGGAGGTTTGCCGGGGTGAAGCCTCCGGCGGCCAAAGGGAGTTCCTCCCTTTGGAATCCCATATAATTACGGACGTTCGCTTGGGTGCGTGCCTGAGCGCGCGAAGATGGAATGAAGAAAGGCCGGTCCGAGAGGACCGGCCTTTTTACATTGTGTTGTTTCAAGTTGGGTGGCCTGCCGTCCTGAGCCCCGGCCGTCGGACATATCGAAAGAATATCCTTGGCCGGGGCTCAACACGGCAGATCACCCACCCGATATGGTTCAGCGCGGATGTGCCGTGAAGGGGAGGCTTGAGCGCGTTGCCGCAGACGTCGGAAATAACGTGGGCGGGACAAAGCCGAAGGGGACACCCCATCACCCGCGAAGAAGACAATGCCGCCAATAGCGCTGAATCCCTCCGCCCCCAACGCGAAGCGGAAAGGGATTGCAAAGGGAGGAACTCCCTTTGCCCGCCGGAGGCTATTATCCTCTGTATCCCTCCGCCGTTCCCTCCGCGCCCTACAGCGCGGATTCCGGCGCGGCCAGAATCCTCTTGGCCAGCCGCACGTCCTCGGCGATGCGGGCCTTGAGCTCATCGATGCCGGAGAATTTCTTCTCGGCGCGCAGGCGCTGGACGAAGTGCAGGTCCACCTCCTTGCCGTAGAGGTCGCCCGCGTAGTCGAAGATGTGCGCCTCCACTGAGAGCGCCCCGCCGCCGAAGGTGGGGTTGGTGCCCAGGTTGGCCACCCCGGCCCAGACGTCCTCCCCGCGCGTCACCCACACGGCGTACACCCCGCCCATGGGCAGCAGCTGCCCCTGGGCGTTGACGTTGGCCGTGGGGAAGCCCAGGAGCTTGCCGCCCCGGTCCGCCCCGTGGATGACCTCGCCGCGCACCTTGTGGAAGCGCCCCAGCAGGGGCTTGGCGTCCCAGACGTCGCCCGCGCCAAGCATGTCGCGGATGCGCGTGGAGCTGACCACGGCGTCGTCCACCAGCACGGGGCCGAGGCGCTCCACGGCGAAGCCCAGCTCGCGCCCCAGGGCGGAGAGGGTGTTGTAGTCGCCCTTGCGGCCTTTGCCGAAGGCCCAGTCGTGCCCGATGATGAGCTCGCGCATGCCCAGTTCGCGCACCAGGCAGTCGCGCACGAAGTCCTGCGGCTCCAGGGCGGCGAAGGCCCTGGTGAAGGCCAGGACCATGCAGGCCTCGATGCCGGTGGCGGCGATGAGCTCCAGCTTGACCTCGGGTGTGGTCAGGCGCGGGGGGTCGTTCTTGCCAAGGAGCACGCTGCGGGGGTGCGGCTCGAAGGTGAGGGCCAGGCTGACCACGTTCAGGGCCTTGGCGCGTTCGCGGGTGCGGGCCAGGAGTTTCTGGTGCGCCACGTGGACGCCGTCGAAATTGCCTATGGTCAGGCAGCATCCGTTGAGGACGCCTTCAAGTTCGTCGAATGTTCGGGCTACGATCATGGGGGTTCCAGAGGGGCGGGATGCCCGCACCAGGAGGTATATGAAACGTGCGGCGGCATCAACCGAGTAAAAATCACAGGGGCATAAAAAAGGGCTTGCCAAACACTTCGGAGGCGCATAGAAGCGTTTCTCCCGTGCCGAAGTGGTGGAATTGGTAGACACGCTAGGTTCAGGGTCTAGTGGGGGCAACTCCGTGGAGGTTCGAGTCCTCTCTTCGGCACCACCCTTTTCAGGTAAGGCCAGGCAGAAATGCCTGGCCTTTCCGCTTTTGCGGGGGGCGGCAAAAAACCTCCACAGACCCTCGATTTCCACTTGATCCTCTCGCCCGCCGCTGTTAGAAGCCTCTCTCCCGCGCCGAAGTGGTGGAATTGGTAGACACGCTAGGTTCAGGGTCTAGTGGGGGCAACTCCGTGGAGGTTCGAGTCCTCTCTTCGGCACCACCGATCATGCAAGGCCAGGCAGAAATGCCTGGCCTTTTGCTTTTCCGCCCCGCGTTTCTGCAAATGTCACACGCGGCGTGGCCCCCGTCACACTCCCGTAACCACGCCCAGGGCCGTTTTTCGTATCGTGCTCGCACCGTCACCCCTGGGGAGGGATGCCATGCGCGAGTTCTCAGAATCCGAGGCCCTGCTGCTGCGGGTTGTGGACCAGTTCGACAAGATCAAGAAATATCAGGGGATAACCCCCGAGGAGCACGTCCTGTTCTTCGATGGGAAGGCCGCCGGGAAGCTGCTCAAGGACGGCGTGCTGGAGAAGGTGAAGCTCCGGTCCTTCGGGCAGAAGATCAAGGGCGTGCGCTTCAGCGAGGAAGGCCGCCTGATGTGGCGGGCCTACACCCAGGAGGAGCCGCCGCACCACCCCACGGCCACCGACAGGCTGGTCAAGGACGTGTACCTGGCCTCGCGCCTCTCCTTCATGGGGGAGGCGGTGCCCAAGTCATACATCCTCAAGCATCACGCCCGCGCCAACCTCTACGACGCCTTCGCCTCCGGCCTGGTGGCCAAGGTCCGGCTCAGCCAGCCCCAGCGCGACGTGGTGCGCGGCTACATCTGCACCCCGGCGGGCTACGCCTACCTGCGCGGCAACGACCTGCTCTAACCGTGATGCGCCAGGAGCGCGTCCAGTCGGCCTCAAGCGGTCGCATCGCGTTGCGGGAACCAGATCGCCTCGGCAGGTCCGGACCCGCTGGCTGCCGTCGCACCGGCCGGATTGCCGCTTGGCAGCGCCCGAAGCATGCCGGGCACGGGCCTAGTGCTTCGCGTAGCCCTTGGCCCGCATGCAGGCGTCCATAAGCTCCTGAACGCGCTCCTCGCGGCCGGTGCCGGGCATGTTGCCGGTGGCCTTGGCCGCCTCCCAGGCGCAGTCGGCGTTGTCCTGCTCCTGCTGGGCCGGGGTGGCGCCGTGGCGCTCGTAGCGGGGCGCGCCCCCGCAGCCGCCAGCCAGCAGGCATGCCAGAATCAGGCCCGAAGCCATCGCCAGGGTGGCCGGCCTGCCTATCGCCATGTGAGCGCCAGGATGTAGAGGGCCATGCCCGTCAGGGCGAAGATCGTGTCCGCACGTTTCATGCAGCATCCCTCCTTTTGGATTGTGAAGCATACTCTCTGCCCCGCGACGTATCAAGCGGAGCCTCGCCGCCGTTGCCCAAGCCTCCGGGATGCTGTATGCCTTGAGCAAGCTCGCATAAGGATGCCGCCATGACCCGAAAGTTCGTCATCCTCGCCACAACGGCGCTCCTGATCCTGGGCGCGGTCATGTGGTGGATCGGGCAGCGGGCCCAGAGCGAGCTGCAGGCCGTGGCCACGCGCCAGTTCAACAAGCAGCAGCTCATCCTGGCCCAGAAGGTCGCCCAGGACATCACCCAGCACTTCGCCTACCTGCAGGACAGCCTGCTGGAGCTGTCCAACATCGGCCACAAGCACCCCGAGATCATGCAGACCCCGGAGCGGGCCATCCCCCCCTTCCTGGAGATCCTGCGCTCCAGCGACGTGCTGGCCATCGGCTATTCGCCTCCCGGTTCCCAGAACGTGACCCTCTACGATGAGCGCGGCCCTGTGGAGGAGCCCCTGATCCTTGACTACACCCCCTTCCTGGACTGGGCCGACGGCACCGCCACCCCGTTCAAGGCGCTCTACGGCCCGTGCGAGACGCCCGCCTCCGGCCCCTTCAAGGGCAAGACCATCGTGCGCGTCGCCACCCGCTACTGGCCCGTGGGCGCGGCCCCCGACAGGCCCGGCTCCCTGTTCATGGTCGTGGACGCCATGAGCGTGGCCCAACGCTACGCCCACGACGTGCGCTCCGGCGAGACCGGCTACGCCTGGGTGCTGGACCAGCGGGGCATCTTCCTGGACCACTACATCGAGGACTTCATCGGCCGCGACGCCGTGCAGGCCCGCATCGGGCGCGACCCGAACCTGGACTACTCCCGCATCGAAACCATCATGCGCGACCAGATCCTCACGGGGCAGGAGGGCGTGGACTGGTACGTCTCCGGCTGGCACCGCGGCGCGCGGGGGGAGGTGCGCAAGCTCATCGCCTACACCCCGGCGCGCATCGCGCCGGACCAGCCCCGCCCGCTGGTCTGGGGCGTGGCCGTCGTGGCCCCCATGGATGAGGTGGAAGGCATCATCGGCCAGGCCGCCCGGCGCGAGATGCTCATGGTGGCCGCCTTCCAGGCCGTGGTCTTCATGGGCCTGGCCGTGACCGTGTATTTCTCCATGCGCTGGTCCAGCGCGCTCAAGTCCGAGGTGGAGGCCCGCACCCACGAGTTGCGCGAGGCCCGCGACAAGATCACCGAAAACCTGCGCACCCTGCTGGACACGCAGGAGCGCCTGATCCGCTCCGAGCGCTTCGCCGCCATCGGGGAGGCGGCATCCCGCATCTCCCACGAGATCAAGAACCCGCTCATGCTCATGGCCGGGTTCGCCCGGCAGGTGCGGCGCACCCTGGACGCGGACAGCAAGGAGCACGAGAAGCTGCGCCTGGTGGAGGAGGAGGCCAAGCGCCTGGAGACCCTCCTGGAGGAGGTGCGCGACTTCACGCGGCCCTCGGCCCCCAAGCTCGAACCGCTGGAGCTCAACGCCACCGTGTCCGACACCCTCAAGCTCATGGAGGCGGAGCTGGCCGCGCGCAGGATCGAGCTGCACACCGACCTGGCCGAGGGCCTGCCCCCCGTGCAGCACGACCCGGCGCAGCTGCGCCAGGTGATCATCAACCTGGTCAAGAACGCGGCCGAGGCCATGCCCGAGGGCGGGCGCGTGGCCGTGACCACCAGGCTTGCCGGAAATTCGGCCGAGATCATCGTGCGCGACACCGGGCCGGGCCTGCCGCCCGAGCAGCTCAAGCAGATCTTCAACCCCTTCTACACCACCAAGGAGCGGGGCACGGGCCTGGGGCTCTCGGTGTGCTACCGCATCCTGCAGGACCACCAGGGCGACATCCGGGCCGTGTCCGAGCAGGGCAAGGGCTGTGAGTTCACGGTGAGCCTGCCGGCGGTTTGACTGGGCTTGAGCGGCTGAAAAGAAAAAGTACTCGCCGGCGGGAGAAACCCCTTGACTTCGCGGCCTGGTTTGGGCATTTGTCTCCTCCCTGCAGGACCGTAGCTCAGGGGGAGAGCACTTGCTTGACACGCAAGGGGTCAGGAGTTCAAATCTCCTCGGTCCTACCATTGACCTTAAGGGAGGCCCCGCCTCCCTTTTTTTCGACTTGGGAAGCCGTACGCCTCCCGGGATGGAGCGATATCGTGAACGTCCGCGTCGGTGATCAGACTGTTGAGGCACAGGCCGGCCAAAAAGTTGGGGAAGTGCTCGCCAAGGCGCTCTCCGGCAAGGCCTTCAAGAACACGGTGGTGGCTCGCTGCGGCGAGGCGCTTCTGGACCTCTACGCCCCGCTGCCCGACACCTGCACCGAGCTGACTCCCATCCCCTCCGACAGCCCCGAGGGCGTCGAGGTCATCCGCCACTCCGCAGCCCACGTGCTGGCCGAGGCGGTCAAGTCGCTGTTCCCCAGCGCCCAGGTGACCATCGGCCCGGCCATCGAGAACGGCTTCTACTACGATTTCGCCTTCGAGCGCCCCTTCACCCCGGAAGACCTGGAGCGCATCCAGGCCGAGATGGAGCGCCTGGTGGCCCAGGGGCACCCCTTCTCCTGCCGGACTGTCTCCAAGGACGAGGCCGAGGGCGTGTTCAAGTCCATGGGCGAGGACTACAAGCTCGAAGTGCTGGCCGACATTCCGGCGGACACCGTGTCGCTCTACACCCAGGGCGCCTTCACGGACCTCTGCCGCGGCCCCCACGTTCCCTCCACCAGCTTCCTCAAGGCCTTCAAGCTGACCCACGTGGCAGGCGCCTACTGGCGCGGCGACGAGAAGCGCCCCATGCTTTCGCGCATCTACGGCGCGGCCTTCGCCGACCCCAAGGAGCTCAAGACCTACCTCCAGCGCCTGGAGGAGGCCAAGAAGCGTGACCATCGCCGCCTGGGCGTCCAGCTCGACCTCTTCAGCTTCTCGGACGAGGCCGGCGCGGGCATGGCCATCTGGCACCCCAAGGGCGCGCTGGTGCGCACCATCATCGAAGATTTCGAGCGCAAGGAGCACCTGCGCCGCGGCTACCAGATCGTGCAGGGCCCGCAGATTCTCAAGCGCGAGCTTTGGGAGCGCTCCGGGCACTACGACAACTACCGCGAGAACATGTATTTCACCGAGATCGACGAGCAGGCCTACGGCATCAAGCCCATGAACTGCCTGTCGCACATGCTGATCTACAAGTCCCGCCTGCGCTCCTACCGGGACCTGCCCCAGCGTTATTTCGAGCTGGGCGTGGTGCACCGCCACGAAAAGTCCGGCGTGCTGCACGGCCTGCTGCGCGTGCGCCAGTTCACCCAGGACGACGCGCACATCCTCTGCCGCCCCGACCAGCTGCAGGACGAGATCATCGGCATCATAACCTTCGTCAAGGACGTGGTGGGCCTGTTCGGCTTCGATTTCGAGGCCCAGCTCTCCACGCGCCCCGAGAAGTCCATCGGCTCCGACGAAGCCTGGGACCTGGCGACCAACGCCCTGATCCAGGCCATGAACGCCGCCGGATTGCCCTACACGGTCAACGAGGGCGACGGAGCTTTCTACGGGCCCAAGATTGACATTAAACTCAAAGATGCTTTAGATCGCCGGTGGCAGTGCGCAACGATCCAGTGCGACTTCACCCTGCCGGAGCGCTTCGACCTGACCTACACCGGCCAGGACGGAGAGAAACACCGGCCGGTCATGCTGCACAGGGTCATACTCGGCGCGGTTGAACGGTTCCTGGGTGTGCTCATCGAGCACACGGCGGGAGCCTTTCCCACGTGGTTGGCCCCGGTGCAGGCGAGAATCCTCACCGTCACCGACGCGCACGACGCCTACGCACAGTTCGTGCTGGAGCGCCTGCGGGATGCGGGCATCCGCGCGGAGGCCGACCTCCGCAACGAGAAGCTCGGCTACAAGGTGCGCGAGGCCCAAATGGAGAAAATCCCCTACATGCTCGTCATCGGGGACCAGGAGCTCGAAGCGCGCGGCGTAAACGTCCGCCTGCGCTCGGGTGAGAATTTAGGACTTATGGGAGTGGAAGACGTGGCCTCGAAAATTCTCGAGGACTGCCAGGCCCCATTCAAACGAGGAGGAATGCGCTATAACTTCTGCCAGTGACGCCGCACGCTGCAACCATCAGATCCGCGCTCGCGAAGTGCGGGTGATCGCCGACGACGGCTCCCAGCTGGGAATTCTGCCCACCAGCGAGGCCCTTCGACTGGCCCAGGAGAAAGGCCTGGACCTGGTCGAGGTCGCCGCTGCCGCCGATCCCCCGGTCTGCCGGATCATGGATAACGGTAAGTTCAAATACCAGCAGCAGAAGAAGCTACAGGAAGCCAGGAAGAAGCAGACGGTCATCCAGGTCAAGGAAATCAAAGTCCGGCCAAAGACCGACGAGCACGACTACCAGACCAAACTCAAGCACATCCGCCGCTTCCTGGAAGCAGGCGACCGCTGCAAGGTCTCGGTGTTCTTCCGCGGGCGCGAGGTGGTCCACAAGGACCGCGGCGCCAAGATCCTCGAGCGCATCGTGGTTGACCTCGGCGATCTGGTCAAGGTGGAGCAGGAGCCCCGCTTCGAGGGGCGCGTCATGAACATGATGCTTGCTCCATCGGTGAAAAAGAAACCTTAGCGCACAACATATCACGCAGGTTACGGCGTGCCGCCCGCTGCGGGGAGAATAAACCCGGAGCGGGCAGTATTTTCAGGAGGACGACAATGCCCAAGATGAAGACCAACAAGTGTGCCGCGAAACGCTTCAGTGTCACCGGCACCGGCAAGTTCCGCCGTCGCAGGCAGAACAAGCGCCACATCCTGACCAAGAAGACCGCCAAGCGGAAGCGCCAGTTGTCGCCCTCGGCCATCGTCGACAGCGCCAACGAGCGTGCCTGCCGGCGGATGATGCCCTACGCCTAGCCGAAGGCCGCCTACGGACGCAGGGCCGACCCTGCGACCGGCCGGATTCTTCCGGCTGGCCCGAGGGAACGGCTGCCGCGGCATCGGCGGCTACGTACGCTTTTCAATTTGTGGAGAAGCCCCAGCGAGGTGTCATCCCGCGGGCCTTGCTCCAAGGAGGACGAAACCATGCGCGTTAAACGCGGACTCGCCGCCCACAAGCGGCACAAAAAGTATCTGAAGATGGCCAAAGGCTTCGTGGGCGCCCGCTCGGTGCTCTACGAAACCGCACGCGAAAACGTCGAGCGCGCCCTGGCTTACGCCTACCGCGACCGCAAGGTGAAGAAGCGCGAATTCCGCAAGCTGTGGATCATGCGCATCAACGCCGCCGCCCGCGAGAACGGCATGAGCTACGGCAAGTTCATCCACGGCCTGAACCTGGCCGGCATCGAACTGGACCGCAAGGTCCTGGCCGACATGGCCGTGCGCGAGAAGATCGGCTTCGCCAAGCTGGTCGAGATGGCCAAGGCCAAGGTGAACTAGTGAGTTCAGGCCGAGCCCTCGTCGAAGAGCTTACCGCCCTGGCCGAGGAAGCCAAGAGCATCCTCGGCCGGGCGGATTCCTTCGAGCACCTGGAAGAGCTGCGCGTGCTCTTCCTGGGGCGCAAGGGCCGCCTGGCCCAGATCATGGCCAAGCTCCCCGGGCTCACCCCCGAGGAGAAGCGCGACGCGGGGCAGGCCGCCAACTCCGTGAAGGAGTCGCTCACCGCGCAGTACACCCTGCGCCTCGAGGCCCTCAAGCGCGCCCAGGACGAGGCCATGCTCGCCGGGTTCGACCCCTCCCTGCCGGGACGCGCGCCGTCCCTGGGCGGGCTGCATCCTCTGACCATCGTGTCGGAGGAGATCACCAGCGCCTTCCAGAGCATGGGCTTCGAGATCGTCTCCGGCCCGGAGATCGAGACCGACTTCTACAACTTCGAAGCCCTGAACTTCCCTCCCGAGCACCCCGCCCGGGACATGCAGGACACCCTCTACATCGGGGACAACGTCCTTTTGCGCACGCACACCTCGCCCCTGCAGGTGCGCACGCTGCTCTCCCGCAAGCCCCCCGTGGCCGCCATCGCGCCGGGCAAGGTCTACCGCCGGGATTCCGACCTCACCCACTCCCCCATGTTCCACCAGATCGAGGGCATCCTCGTGGACAAGGGCGTGACCATGGCCGACCTTCGCGGCACCCTGACCTTCTTCGTGCACCGCATCTTCGGCCCCGACACCCTTGTGCGCTTCCGCCCGAGCTTCTTCCCCTTCACCGAGCCCAGCGCCGAGGTCGACATCTCCTGCGTCATGTGCGAGGGCAAGGGCCACGTGGACGGCCAGACCTGCCGGGTCTGCAAGTCCACCGGCTGGGTGGAGATCCTGGGCTGCGGCATGGTGGACCCCAACGTGCTCAAGGCCGTGGACATCGACCCCGAGGTCCATTCCGGCTTCGCCTTCGGCATGGGTGTGGAGCGCGTGACCATGCTCAAGTACGGCGTGGGCGACCTGCGGCTCTTTTTCGAAAACGACGTCCGTTTCCTGGGCCAGTTCGCCTAGCGGCCGGGGCGCGTAATGCGTCTGGCCCGGCGGACCTACCTCGATCTCGATGACCGGGCGGGCCGGGCACCCCTCGCGGGGCGTCCTTCCGCCGGAGGCTTTGCATATGCTTCTCTCTCTGAACTGGCTGCGTGAGTTCGTCCCCTACGAGGGTCCCGTCGATACCCTGGCCGACAGGCTGACCATGCTCGGCCTCGAAGTGGAGGGCGTCAGCCGCCCCTTCGCGGCCGCCGCCGACGTGGTGGTGGGCCATGTGCTCACCCGCGAGAAGCACCCCGACGCGGACAAGCTCTCCGTCTGCACCGTGGACGTGGGCGAAGCCGCCCCCCTCCAGATCGTCTGCGGCGCGTCCAACGTGGCCGCCGGCCAGCGCGTGCCCGTGGCCAAGGTCGGCACGGTCCTCCCCGGGGGGCTGACCATCAAGAAGAGCAAGATCCGCGGCGTGGAATCCTTCGGCATGATCTGCTCCGAGTCGGAGCTTGGGCTGGCCGAGAAGTCCGAGGGCATCCTGGTGATCGAGGGCGCGCCTACCCCGGGCATCACCCTGGCCCAGGCCATGAACCTCGACGACACCATCCTGGAGATCGGCATCACGCCCAACCGCGCCGACTGCCTCTCCATCCTGGGCCTGGCCCGCGAAACGGCCATGGCCTTCGGCCTGCCCCTGACCCTGCCCCGCTTCCAGCTGAGCGAATCCGGCGAGGACGCCACCTCCCTGGTCTCCGTCACCATCGAGGACCCCAAGCTCTGCCCGGTCTACCGCGCCCGCATCCTCAAGGGCGTGGCCATGGGCCAGAGCCCGGCCTGGATGCGCTACCGCCTCACGGCCATGGGACAGCGCCCGGTGAGCAACATCGTGGACGTCACCAACTACGTCATGCTCGAGCTGGGCCAGCCCCTGCACGCCTTCGACCGCAACCTGCTGGCGGGCGGGCGCATCGTGGTCAAACGCGCCGCCGACGGCATGCGCTTCACCACCCTGGACGGCCAGGAGCGCACCCTTACCGGCAGCGACCTGCTCATCTGCGACGCCGAGAAGCCCGTTGCCCTGGCGGGCGTCATGGGCGGCGAGAACACCGAGATGAACGCCGACTCCACCGAGGTGCTGCTGGAGTGCGCCGTGTTCAACCCGGCCACCATCCGCAAGACCGGCCGCCGCCTGGGCATCTCCAGTGAGTCATCCTACCGCTACGAACGCGGCGTGGACCAGCCCGCATCCCTTTTCGCCATGAACCGCGCGGCCGCGCTCATGGCCCAGGTCTCCGGCGGCACGGTGCTGCCCGGCGTGGCCTGCGACGAGCCCGCGCCCTGGGTCAGCACGTCGCTGGGCTTCCGCCCGGCCCGCGCCACCGCCCTGCTGGGCGTGGAGGTCACTCCCGATTTCTGCCGCAAGACCCTGCTGGGCCTGGGCTGCGAAGTGGAGGCCAAGGCCTCCGAGGCCTGGACCGTCACGCCCCCGCCCGCCCGGCTCGACCTGGAGCGCGAGGTGGACCTCATCGAGGAGGTGGGCCGCGTCTACGGCATGGACCGCATCCCCGCCGTGATGCCGCGCATGGTCAAGCAGCTCCAGATCACCGACACCCTGGGGGCCGAGGTGCCCTTCCTGCGCCGCATCAAGGCCTGGGCCGCCGGCGCGGGCCTGCGCGAGACCGTGAACTATTCCTTCGTGGGCCAGCAGGAGCTGGACCTTCTGGGCCTGCCCGACGAGGGCCGCGTGCCCGTGGCCAACCCCCTCTCGGAAGACCAGAACGTCATGCGCACCGCCCTGGCCCCCGGCCTGCTCAAGTCCGTGCGCCACAACCTGAACCAGGGCAACATGAACCTGCGCCTGTTCGAGGTGGCCAAGGTCTTCCAGGCCGACAAGGCCAGCGAGACCACGGTGCGCGAGTCCCACCGCCTGGCCCTGGCCCTGCACGGCGCGCGCTTCACCGCCTTCCCCTGGCCCGAGGAGAAGGCCGACTACTCCGACCTGAAGGGCCTGGTGGAGAACCTGCTGGGCTCCCTGGGACTTGGCGCGCCCGTGTGCGCGGTCAAGAAGGATCACCCCTGGCTGGCCCCCTGCGTCGAGATATCCTACGGAGGCCGCCGCATCGGCGAGATGGGCCGCGTGCTGCCCGACGTGGCCGAGAGCTTCGGCGTCAAGGCCGAGCTCTGGATGGCCGAGATCGACCTGGAGGCCCTCATGGCCCTGCACGACGGCCGCTCCATCCGCTTCCAGGGGCTGCCCAAGTTCCCGCCCTCCCGCCGGGACATGACCCTGGTCATGCCCGCCGCGCTCTCCGTGGCCTCGGTGCTGGACGCCGTGGCCGGGCAGAAGATCGGGATATTGGAAGAAGCGGCCGTGGTTGACCTCTTCGTGCCCGAGGGCGCCCAAGAAGGCGCGGCGGAGAAGAACGTGACCTACCGCGTCACCTACCGCCACGCCCAGCGCACCCTGACCGACAAGGACGTGGACAAGGCCCACAAGGCGCTCTGCGACGCGCTGATCGCCGCTCTGCCCGTCAGGTTCCAGCAGTAGCCGGGATTATACTTTCGCCTCCGGCGG
>NZ_JAKZKW010000015.1:31176-97135 GCF_022808695.1 Fundidesulfovibrio soli | reverse complement strand
CAAAGGGCTTCGCCCTTTGGAATCCCCAATGGGTATGGTGCTGTTCAACGCTTTGACGGGCTTTTGAGGACTCCGAACGCGATGCGCATTCTGGCCATCAACTACGAATACCCGCCTCTGGGCGGGGGCGCGGGCAACGCCACGGCCAACATCTCCCGCGAGATGGCCCGCCAGGGCGCCGAGGTGCTGGTGCTCACCTCGGCCTTTCGCGGCTTTCCCGCCCGCGAGCGCGTGGACGGCTTCGAGATCCGGCGCATCCCCACCATCCGCCGCCACGAGGAAAAGTGCGCCGCCTGGGAGATGGCCGCCTTCATGGCCAGCGCCAGCGTCCACGCCCCGCTCATCTCCCGGCGCTTCAAGCCCGACGCGGTGCTGGCCTATTTCGGC
Organism: Fundidesulfovibrio soli; assembly: GCF_022808695.1. NCBI lineage: Bacteria > Pseudomonadati > Thermodesulfobacteriota > Desulfovibrionia > Desulfovibrionales > Desulfovibrionaceae > Fundidesulfovibrio > Fundidesulfovibrio soli. The sequence continues at coordinate 96,748 of NZ_JAKZKW010000015.1, read as the reverse complement.
ATCCCCTGCGGGCCGCCCGCCTGGCTGGTCAAGGCGCTTAGGGGCACGCCCTACGTGGTCTCGCTGCGCGGCGGCGATGTGCCCGGATTCCAGCCCTACGATCTGGCCGCCATGCACCGGCTCACCGGCCCGCTGATCCGCTTCCTGTGGCGCAAGGCTGGCGCCGTGGCGGCCAACAGCGGCGGCCTGGCCGCCCTGGCCCGGCGCTTCGAGCCCGGCCTGGAATATCCGGTGATCCCCAACGGGGCTGACACGGCCCTCTTCCACCCCCGCAGCGGCGAGCGAGCGCCCGGCCCGGTGCGGCTGTTCTTCCACGGCAGGCTCGTTTACCAGAAGGGCCTGGACCTGCTTCTCGCTGCGCTGGGCGGCATGCCCGCCGCGACCTTCGAGCTGCACCTTGCGGGGGACGGCCCCATGCGCCCCGAGTTGGAACAGCAGGCATCCTCCCTTGGCATCCGCGACAAGGTTTTCTTCCACGGCTGGATGCGCCGCCCGGAGCTGGCGCGCGCCCTGCGCGGGGCGGACCTCTTCGTGTTCCCCTCGCGGGACGAGGGCATGCCCAACGCCGTGCTGGAGGCCATGGCCTCGGGCCTGCCCGTGGTGGCCAGCGCCATCGCCGGCAGCGAGGAGCTGGTGCTGCCGGGCCTCACCGGCCGGCTCGTGCCCTCCGGGGACGCCCCTGCCCTGGCTGCCGCCCTGGCCCCCCTCCTGGAGGACGCCCCCCTGCTCGCAGCGATGGGCCAAGCCGGGCGGGAGCGCGTGGAGAGCCAGTATTCCTGGGCTTCGGCCGCATCGCGTTATTTGGAGCTGTGCTCCTCGCTGACCGGAGGGAAGCGCTGATGCGACATCCCCGCCGCCTTGGACGCGAAGCGATATGGGATTGCAAAGGGAGGAACTCCCTTTGCCCGCCGGAGGCATCTTTACTCTTGGCCTTCATGCGTTCCGAAAGAAGCCTCCGGCGGCCAAGGGGCTTCGCCCCTTGGAACCCCTTCCCGGTTTTGAGGATGCAGCAATGTGCGGCATAGCGGGCATCATCGCCCCGGCGGGGCAGTCACCAGACCGGCTCATCCTGGAAAGCATGGCCTCGGCCATCGGGCACCGGGGGCCGGACGGCCACGGCTTCCACCTGCGGGAGCGCGCGGGCCTGGCCCACTGCCGCCTGGCCATCATCGACCTGGCCACGGGCGACCAGCCCATGTCCAACGAGGACGGCTCGCTCTGGATCGTGTTCAACGGCGAGATCTACAACCACCTGGACCTCAGGCGTGAGCTTGAGGCCAAGGGCCACGTCTTCGTCACCAAATCCGACACCGAATCCATCATCCACGCCTACGAGGAATACGGGCCGGACTGCGCCCGCCGCCTGCGCGGCATGTTCGGCTTCGCCATCTGGGATGAGCGCCGCCAGATCCTCTTCGCCGCGCGGGACAAGCTGGGCAAGAAGCCCTTCTTCTACGCCGCCGGGCAGGACGGCTTCCTGTTCGCCTCGGAGCCGGGCGGGCTGCTGGCGCACCCCGGGGTCTCCCGCGAGCCGGACCTGCACGCCCTGAACCTGTACCTCACGCTGCAATACGTGCCCGACCCGCTCTGCGCCTTCAGGGCCGTGTCCAAGCTGCCCCCGGCGCACCACCTGACCTGGGACGTGTCCGGGCTGCGCCTCACGCGCTACTGGCGGCCCGAGTTCGAACCCAAATGGACCCAGAGCGAGGAACTGCTTGCGGAAGAGCTGCGCGAACGCCTCACCGAGGCCACGCGCATCCGGCTGATGTCCGAGGTGCCGCTGGGCGCGCACCTCTCAGGCGGGATCGATTCGAGCATCATCACGGCCATCATGGCCGGGCTCTGCGCCGAACCGGTGAAGACCTTCTCCATCGGCTTCAAGGAGCAGGCCTTCTCGGAGCTGCCCAAGGCCAGGGCCGTGGCCCGCCGCTACGGCACCGAGCACCACGAGTTCCAGCTGGAGTACGGCCACGTGCCCGACACCCTGGAGGAGGTGGTGGCCCACGTTGGCGAGCCCTTCGCCGACCCCTCGGCCCTGCCCTCCTGGTTCCTGGCGCGCATGACCCGCGAGCACGTCACCGTGGCCCTGAACGGCGACGGCGGGGACGAGCTGTTCGCGGGCTACCAGCGCTACTGGCTGGACCCCCTGGCCAACATCTACGCCTCGCTGCCCGCCGCGCTCACGCAGCGCCTGCTGCCCGCCCTGCTGGACCGCCTGCCCCAGCGCGGGGACAAGCCCATCGAGGCCGACTGGGTGGCCGGGCTCAAGCGCCTGGCCCAGGTGGCCCGGATCAGCCCCAAGGCCAGCATCGTGCGTTGGGGCTCCTACTTCGCGCCCTGGGAGGCTGCCGCGCTCTGGCGGGACGAGCCGCGCGGGCAGGCCCTGGCCGGGGACGGCGCGGAGGCCCTGCTGGCCGGATATTTCGATGAGGCCCGCGCCGCGAGCTTCCTGGACCGCACCCTGGCCGTGGACATGGCCGCCTACCTGCCCGGCGACCTGCTGGTGAAGGCCGACCGCATGTGCATGGCCCACGGGCTCGAGGGCCGCTCCCCCCTGCTGGACGCCGACCTGGCCGACTGGGCCGCGAGGCTGCCCGGGAACATGAAGATGCGCGGGCGCACGGGCAAGCACCTGCTGCGCCGGGCCTTCGCGGACGTGCTGCCGCCAGAGGTGCTGGCCGGGGGCAAGCGGGGCTTCGGCATCCCGGTGGGCAAGTGGCTGCGGGAGGACCTCTCCGGCTGGTGCCGGGAGCTGCTGCTGGGGGGGGTGGCGGCGCGGCGCTGGTTCAGGCCGGAGGAGCTGGCGCGCGTGCTGGAGGAGCACGCCGGGGGCCGCGCGGACCACGGCAAGCGCCTGTGGGCCCTTGCCGCGCTGGAGCTGTGGCTGCGCCGCTTCGGCGCGGCTTGAACGCTCAGCAGAGGGAGGCGAGCCCGGAGGGGCCGCGCCTGTCGCGAACCCAGACGTTGCCGGGCTGAATCTTGGCGTACTTCTTCATCTCGGCCGAGCGGTGCGAGATGGAATCGAGCGTGCAGTTGCCCTGGCAGTCCACGATGGCCAGGGAGACGCTCACGAACCCGAAGCGCCCCTCCTTGCCGGAGCGGTCCTTGCCCGTGATGTAGCCCGCCGCCCTGTCCTGGTCGCCGTAGCAGGAGGGGGCCAGCCGCTTGAAGCAGCGCGTGACGGCCCGGCAGATGCGCTCCGCCCTGTCCGGGGTGGTCACCAGCACGAAGTCGTCCCCTCCCACGTGGCCCAGGAAGTCCTTGGGGGAGCCATGGCGGCGCAGGGCCCAGGCCATGATGCGCGAGGCCATGAGGATGATCTCGTCGCCCGCCTTGAAGCCGTAGGAGTCGTTGTAGACCTTGAAGTTGTCCAGGTCGGCGTAGATGAAGCTCACCGGCTCACCGCTGCCCACCCTGGACTCCATCTCCCGCTCGATGGCCACGTTGCCGGGCAGGCCCGAGAGCGGGTTGGCCCCCTTGGCCAGCTCCATCTGCACCTGGGCCAGGGCGTCCAGGATCTTCTGCACCGAGGCCAGCCCAGAGAGCTTCCCCTCCCTCGTGACCAGGACGTGGTCGTAGACCTTGTAGCCCTCGCGGTTCATGGCCGCCTGGGCCACCACCTCCACGGGGGTGTTCCAGTCCACGATGAGGGGCTGGCTGTCCATGATCCTGGTCACGGGCCGGTTGGTGTAGAGCGCCAGCCCGTACTGGGAGGAGAGCACCCTGTCCATCTGGTGGCGCGTCACCAGCCCCACCGGGCGCCTGCCGGAGATCACGGCCACGGAGCTCACCTGGGGGTGCTGCTCCAGGAAGCGCTTCACCTCGCCCACGTTGGCCGTGGCCTGCACCTGCACGGCCTGGTCCGCGTGGCTGCCGATGGGCGCGGAGCACTTGAACTCGGCCATGGAGCGGCGGTTGCCCGTGACGATCAGGCGGGCGGCCTCGGGGCTCAGCTCCGGGCGCGGCGCGCCGGGCCGGGCCAGGAAGTAGCCCTGCCCGTAGTGCACGCCCATGGCCACCAGGGAGGTGAGCTCGGTGGGCGTCTCGATACCCTCGGCCACCACCTTGCAGCCCACCTTGTCGGAGAAGGTCAGGAAGGTCTCGATCAGGGCGCGCTTCACCGGGTTGGAGTCGATGCCGCGCACCAGGGACATGTCCAGCTTGATGAAGTCCGGGCGGATCTCCGCGATGGACCACAGGCCGGAATAACCGGTGCCCACGTCGTCCACGGCGACCTTGTAGCCCTCGCCCCGGTAGTGGTCCAGGGTGCGGTGGAAGAGCGAGAAATCCTTGGTGGAGTGACGCTCGGTGATTTCGAGCACCACGTCGTGGGGCTCCAGGCCGAGGGAATCCAGCAGCCTGACCGTCTCGCCGGGGTTGAACTGGGGGTCCACCAGGGTGCGCGGGTGCACGTTGAGGAAGAGCTTTCGCCCCGCGCCCGGGTTGCCGAAGCCCTTGAGCGCGGCGGCGCGGCAGGCCCGCTCCAGGGGGAAGACCAGGTTGTTCTCCTCGGCGAAGCCGAAGAGCATGGCCGGATTCTCGAAGGTGCTCCCGGCCGGGCCTCGCGCCAGGGCCTCCCAGGCGAAGATGCCCCCGCCGCGCAGGTCCACCACGGGCTGGTACACGGCGCGGACCCCGCCGGTCTCCAGCACGGAGCGGAACTCGCCCAGCAGGCCGCCCGCCGTGGGGTTGGCCGTGCCCCGGATCATGCCGTGGGCGTCGGCCAGGGCCGTGTGCATGGCCTGCTCCAGCCCCTTGCGCCCCGAGCCCTTCTGCAGCCGGGCCACGCCCACCGCCAGCTCCAGGTCCTGGCCGGTGAGGTTGAGCGCCTCCCGCTTCAGGCGGGCGCGCAGGTTCAGGCGCATGATGGAGGCCGTGTGCGTCAGGGCCTCCTGCCGCAGCCCCACGCCCCCAAGCACCAGCAGATGCTTGTCGCCCTCCAGGCGCTCGAGGAGCACCAGGGGCAGCCCCTGCACCTGCTCACTGGCAAGGGAGGCCAGCGCGGCCTCCATGGCCGTGGCCAGGGCGTCGGATATATCCTGCCCATAGATGCGCGAGAACATGTAGAAGTCCTGGATTTCGAAGAGCATGACGCCCACGGGTTGGCCCAGGGAGAGCATGTTTTCCAGGATGTCGCGATGCGGGGGGTCGAAAAGTGACAGCGTCCGCCCCAGGGAAGGGGCGGGCTTGCCGGTGCGCAGAAAGCGCTGCTCCAGACGCGGCTTGAAGTCCATGATGCTCACTGCCATGCTGTCTTGGTATACCCAAATGCACTCGCAGCTTGGCGGAAGCGTGAAAGGAATGTGAAGAACGTGTGACGGTCATTGTTACATCCCTGCGCCGGGCCTTGCCAAGATCGCCACCGCCCCGTAGGGGTGAATCACTGGAAAGAGGTTGCGCATGCCCAAGAACAAGTCGTTCCTGGAAGATTTCTACACCGAGACCATGACCGAGATGGCGGACAACTTCTTTTCGCGCCGCCGCAAAGTGGAGGCGCGGCTGGAAGGGTTCGCCGCATTGGCGGGAGACGTGCGCGGGATGGGGCTGCGCGCATTGAAGCACTGGGGCGCGTTGTTCGGCCTGCTGGTCGACGAGGAACTGACTATCGGCTTCTTCCGGGAATGCGGGGTGGACGCGGGCGCCCTGCCCGCCCTGGCCGCCGCCGCGGGCGACCCCTGGCGCTTCACCCCGCCCTTCGCCCTGACCTTCGCCGGGCGCTACGCCAAGAGCGTGCGTTATGTTTACATGGCCGTGCGCGCGGCCACGCAGGACTACCTGCACGGCGCCTACGGACCTGACCCGCACAACCCGGCGCGCAAGATCCTCCTGCCCAACCTGGACAGCCTCAAGGCCCTGGCCGAGACCATCAACGCCGAGGTGGAGGGGGTGAACAGCGGTCAGTCGCCCAGCGCGGTGCTCTCCTTCGCCAAGTCCATGGACCCGGCCGAGGTGGAGAAGGAGGCCGTGGTGGGCGGCACGGGATGGGAGGACGTAAGGAAGCTGGACAGGGAGCTGGCCTTCAAGGCCATCGACCTGGACGCGCTGGGCCTGCCCGAGCTGCCGGACATCCCCCCGCTGGACGACGTGGAGGTGCAGTTGGACGCCCTGAGCAGCGCCATCAGCAGATTGCGCCCCGAGGAGGCCCGGCGGGCGCTCAGTTGGTTGAAGGCGAGGTAAGGCGCCACCCCTCACGCCAGCGACAGCAAATGCTCGATGACCTTGCACTCGTCGAACAGGGGGGCGTTCTCCTCGCTGGCGAGGTCGCACTCGATGATCCCTATCCCCATTCCTTCCAGTTGCTTGAGCGCCAGCGGGTGCTGGTAGATCTCAAGCCTCTTGTCGAGCATCACGAAGTTGAGCAGCGCGCTCGTGGGGCGCGGCTTGGAGCAGCTGGCCCGCAGGTACTCCACCAGCCGCCGCACGCTCTCGCCCAGGCCCAGGCCAAGCTGTTCCGGGTCCCCCGCCGGGTTGGGCACGAACACCTTGGGGCATTGGGCCTTGGCCACGGCATCGCCCACGCCCCTGGGCAGCAGGTTGGCCACCAGGCTCGAATAGAAGCTGCCCATGGGGTAGCAGATCAGCTCAGAGGAGCGGATGGAGTCCTTGATCTTTCGGCGGATCTCCACCTCCACGGGGGTCGTGTCCTTCTGGCTGGCGCAGAGGTAGACCCGCTTCACGGGGCTCTTGATCGGCCCCTCCTCCTTGCCGGTGAGCAGGTGCTGCCCGGCCAGCACGGTGCCGTCCGCCAGCTCGGCGGCCAGGGTGAGGTCCCGGTTGACGATGGGCCGCACGGTGCCGCGCGCCTTGACCATCATGGCGAACATGTAGATCACCGGGTCGATCTGGCGGTTGTAGTTGAAGAAGCCCCCGGCCAGGATCAGGTTGCCGATGCTCGCGCCGCGCAGGTCGAACTTGTGATCGCGCATGGCGTGGCGGAAGAACCCCAGGTGCGTGCGGATGATCTTGCGCATGGGGTCCGGCACGTCGGCCACCAGGGGGGCCTTGCCGGAGATCATCTCGTCGAGCATGGCGGCGAGATCGTCCTGGCACTGGTCCTTGGGAAGGCGGTGGGCGAAGAGGCGGTAGATCTGCGGGTTGCCGTGCAGGGTGCGGTCCGCCAGGGCCATGAGCCGGTTGCGCAGGTCGCCCACGGCCAGCATGTGGAAGCTCTTGCGCAGCTTGGCCGATGAGCCGCCGGAATCGAATGGCGTGATCAGGTGCACGGAGTTGTGCGTGTAGCGCACCAGCTCGCGCGAGAGGTCGCGCAGGGCCGTGCCACCGCTGAAGAAGAGCGCCTTGGGCCCCAGCTCCGGGGCCTTGAGGTAGCGCGCGATGCGCACCGGGTCCGGCAGTGTGACGGTGTGTGTGACGGATACTTTGGTCATGCGCGGGCCCTGGGCGTCGCGCCGGCACTGCCGGCCGGACGCCGACTATGTGTTCAGCCTCTCAGGAACGCGGCCAGCTCGGCGGCCGCCTTCTCGAAGTCGATCCTGCCGGTCACCTCCAGCACGGCGCAGCCCGAGAGCATCTCCACGTAGGCATCCTCGGAGAAGTCCGGCACGGTGAGGTCGCCGGTGGACTCGAAGAAGAGCCCCGTGCTCTTCATGAAGGCCGGGAGCAGGTCGCGCCGCTGGCCGATGTCCACCGGGGCCACGCGGTGCTCGCCGCCGCTGCGCGTCCAGTTCAGGATGGCCAGGCCCTTCATGCGGGCTTCCAGGTCGAAGCGGCCGGGGCCGTAGCAGGTGTCGATGAAGGCGTCGTACTTGTGCTCCAGGCTCCAGAGCTCCTCCAGGGGCAGGTCCTTGAAGGCGGCCCTGTCGGATTCGGGCATCACCGAGGCCAAGCTCGGGTTGTTGAGCACGGTGCCGGGGTTCACCCGGGGCATCTTGGCCACGCCGTACATCATGAGGTCGCCGTTGCTGCGGCCCAGCATGATCCGGTCGTTGGAGACGAAATGCAGGCCGTGATTCATCATGTGCAGGGCCAGGGTTGACTTGCCCATGCCCGAGAACCCTGCCAGGCTCAGGCCCGCGCCCTCGTGCGACACGCCCGCCGCGTGGCCCAGCAGGCAGCCCTCGTTGAGCCTGTGCTCGATGAAGCGGTTGTTGATGAAGTTGACCACCTGGTTGGGGTTCTCCAGGCAGGGACCGACGGCCACGTTGAGGCCCTCGCCGAAGAGGAAGGCCATGCCGGTGAGGCGCTTGTGCACCGCCCGTCCGCCCTCGAGGGCCGCCCATTCCTCCTTGATCTTGGTCTTGCCCGGCTCGGGCTCCTTGAGTTGGTAGTCCAGATGCAGCCTCTGGGGCTTGCCCTCTATGGCCAGTACCTCGCAGACGGCCGGGCCGCCCTGGCGCAGGAAGTCGCGGAAGTAGTCCGCAAGCCAGGCGATGAGCGCGGGCTCGTTGGAACGCACGTCAAGCGGGTAGCTTCCGAAACGCAGGCCGAGGGTGTGCGGGCAGGGGTTGGCGGCGAGGATGGGGGCAAGGACCCCCTTCAGGGTGAGGTTCATGCGAGGCGCTCCAGAACAAATTTGACGTAAGCGTCCGCGGCGTCGATGCCGCAGGCGTCGAGGAGGCCCCGGAACCCGCCGAAGGCCGATACTTCGAACACGATGGGGCCGTCGGCCGTTTCAGCGATGTCCACGCAGGTGAAAGCCATGTCGAAGAGGGACTGGGCCTTCCGCGCCAGCGCCACGATCTCGGGGGAGGGCTCCACGGCCACGTACTTGCCCCCGGCGTTGGTGGTGGTGTTCCAACTGGAGCCGCCCGACTTGCGGGCGTAGGTGGCCAGGTACTCGCCGCCCAGGAAGGTGACGCCCAGGTCCTTCTCCAGGGGCGGCAGCATCTTCTGCAGGTACATGACCGCGTTGCCCGCCTGCTTGAATGCCTCGATGCGCTCCCTGGCTCCGTCGCCCGCGGTGATGACCTCCATGCCCCGGGCCTTGGTGGAATAGAGCGGCTTGAACACGGCCTTGCCGAAGCGCTCCACGGCGTGCAGGGCCTCACCCACGTCCTCGGTGATGACCGTGGCGGGCATGGGCAGGCCGCCCGCGCGCAGGGTCACGGTGCAGCTCAGGCGGTCGATGAGCCTGATGATGGAGGAGGGCTTGGAGAACACCGGCAGGCCCTTGAGCTCCAGGAAGCGCAGCATCTCCAGCCGGTCGAGCACGTCCGGGGAGTACTGCGGCGCGATCTTCTTGACGATGAGCGCGTCCAGCTCCAGCAGGTCCTGCCCGTTGTAGCTCACGGTGCCGTGTTGCAGGTCCAGCACGGCCTTGTCCATGTCGATGAGCAGGCGGAAGCCCGTGTGCTTGCGGCAGGCGTCCGCCAACACCTCGGAGGACCAGCCGTCCGTAATGCCCACAACGCCAATCTTTTTCATGTCACTCTCCAGAAATCCGATCAGTAGATGAGCACGGCCTCGGGCAGGCGGTAGCCGCGCCAGGGGCAGCTGCTGCGGCTGTGCGCCAGCAGGTCCTGCATGAGGAACACGCCCCGGTGGTACATCTCCTTGGCGAAGCGCTGGTTGAACTCGAACCTGCTGGAGGTGATGAAGGAGCGCACCAAGCCCAGAGCCAGGCGGGCCTCGAAGGTGTCGTCGCCGAACTCCGCCGCGAAGGCGCGGGTGAAGTGCAGGAACTCGCGCATCACGCGGTCCAGCCGTTCGCGCAGGCGGAGGTCCAGCACGGGCAGCCGGAAGTTGGAGATGAGGAACACGGAGACGTCCTGCACGTAGTCCTGGTCCTTGGAGCGGTGCAGGTCGATGTAGTGGATGCGCTGTTCCTCGTGGTTGTAGACGATGTTGTTGATGTTGAAGTCGCCGTGGATGAACACCGAGAACGGAGCCTCAAGCCCCTGCTCGATCTCCGCCGCGCTGGCCAGCAGCTCCTCGAAGGCGGGTATCTCCATGCCCTCCAGGCCCATGCGCGGAGTTTTGAAGGAGGGGTGCATGCGGTAGACGTCCTCCAGGCGGCTCTGCAGCTGCCTGATGTAGCCGCCGCGCACGGACTCCTTCCTGATGGTGTCGCTCCAGAGCTGGTGCACGGTCTGCAGCAGGATGAAGGTGGCGTTGGCGGCGATGTCCGGCGCGCCGGTGAGCACAACCTCCTGGTAGGTGCAGCCCCCCAGGTACTCCATGAGCATGGAGGCCGAGTCGCCGTCCTCCTGGAAGGCCTGAATGGTGGGCGGCAGCCCGGGCATGACGGACTTCCAGCGGTTGATGTTCTGGGCCTCGTTGCGCAGCTTGGCCGCGTTGCCCTCCTTGAAGAGCACGCCGCTGGTCCGGGAGCCGCGCTGCCTGCCGCCCGTCCCCTCCACCTTGCCGATGCGGCAGCCCGAACGCGTGCCCCAGATGGAGTGGAACTCCCCGTCGGAGATGGGCACCTCCTGCCCCAGCTGGTTCAGGGTCTGCTTGAGGGCCTCATACTGGTGGATCTTGAACTTCTCCCCCACGGCGGCGAAGATGATGGCCTCGCCGATGTTGAGGATGGTGTCCCCCATGCGCTCCAGGTAGCGGAAGATGTTGTGGCAGGTGATGCAGTTCTCGGGGGATTCGCCCTTGCGCAGGTCCGCCAGGATGGCGTCGAAGTTGGTCTTGAACAGGGTGTCCAGGGTCACTTCCACACGGCAGATCTTGAAGGCCAGGGCGATGTCCTGGTTGTAGAGCGCCCGGATCACCAGGTGCAGGGCCTTCATGATCTCGGCGAAGAAGGCCCGGTAGTCGTAGCGCTTGATGAACGCCGGATCGCGCAGGTACTGCTGCTGCATCACGATGTTCACGGCGTGGTCGGCCATGCGCTCCAGGTTGGCGGTGATGATGTTCACGGCCCGGGCCTGGTCGATGGCGCGCTTGTCGCCCCCGAAGCCCGTGTGGATGCGCGAGAAGCACTTGTTCTCGATGACGCTCTTGAGGTTGTCTATGTAGTCGTCCCGGCTCTCGATCTTGACCACGAGGCCGGGGTCCGGGTGTTCGAGGACCTTGAGGGCGTTCTCCACCTGCTTGGTCACTTCCAGGACCATGAAGCGGAAGTTCTCCTCCACGCCGTCCAAAAACTTCATCGCCTACCTCGCATCCCCGGGAGTGATGGAGAGGGTGTCCTCCTCGGGTTCCTTGGCCTCCACGTTCTCGCGCCAGTGGAACTTGAGGGTGAGCTTCATGCGGCCCTCCTTGCCCTTGGCCTCCACGGCGAAGCCGACGAGCCCCTTGGGGGAGAGCACCAGATCAAGGTCCTTGCGGGTGAAGCGCATGGAGCCCGCCTCGAAGCCGTCGGTGATGGCCCGGAGGTAGCCCACCAGGGTCTTGACGTCCTGGGCTGATTCGAAGGTGAACTTGCCCTCCGTGGAGGGCTGTTCCGCCTTGTCCTTGTCGTCGCACTGCATGACGATGGTCTCCTGATCCAGCCGGAGGCGGCGGTACCGCCCGGCCGGGGGTGTTGCTGTGCCCGCGCGGCCTAGCCGAGCCGCGCGCGGTATTCGTCCATGACGGTCTTGCGGCTCACGCCGGACATGATCAGCCCCTTGGCTATGCCGAGGTCGTCCCAGGCGGGCTGCAGGCCCACCTCGCGGGAGACCTTGTCCTTGTCCTGCTCGTCCGGGGCCTTGAGCTTCTCGCTCAGGTGGCAGTCGTCGCCCATGAAGATGAGCATGGGCCTGTCCTTGTGGTAGCCGCGTCTGTTCTGGTCGATCACCACGTTGATGAGGAACTCGGTGTACTGCTGCGACTGCGGGTTCCAGACCTCGATGCCGTCCACGTCGTAGTTGCGCAGCAGGATGGGCCAGAACTGCTCCGGGTGCGGGATGACGACGCCCGCGCCGATGGAGCGGGCTTCCTCCACCACCTCGGAGGCGCGGTAGAAGTAGGCCAGGGAGAAGTTCTCCTTCACGACCTCCTTCACGGCCTTGGCGAACACCTGGGCCTTGTTCACCAGGCGCGGGTCGTGGATCTGGCGCAGGCAGTCGAAATAGTTGCGCACCAGCTTGTTCTTGAAGGCGTCCTCCGGCGTGCGGGACTCGTTCATGATCACGAGTTCCTTGAGCCTGCGGGCGTAGATGGAGACGAACTCCACCACGTCCTCGTCGGAGCCGGCCATGCCCGCCGCCTGTTGGCGGCGCTCGGCCCACTCGGGCTCGCACATGGCGTCGAGGTATTCGTAGAGCTGGGACGAACGGTACTTGAAGGTGTGGCGCAGCATGTTGGAAAGCACGCCCGCGCGCTCCAGCCTGTCGGCGCGCAGGTGGATGAGCAGCTGCACCTTGCGGTTGAAGCCGTGGGAGTAGCAGTCCACCTCCACGCCCGCGTAGTCGCCCCAGGTGAGCAGCTGGTTGTGCTGGGTGGGGATGATCAGCTCGTCACGGCTGGAGGGGAACATGGCCGCGATGCGCTCCCTGATGATGGGCATGGGCACCTGTTCGGGGTGCCAGTGCACCGCCAGCACGTATTCCTGGCGCGGATAGCGGGTCCTGGGGTTTCTGATGGACTCGGCCTGCTCGGGCGTGACCCCGGCGCAGGTGAGGCCCAGGTAGGTCTCCAGGTCCCAGTCGGTGACCTCGCGGGGGATGGAGGACAGGTCAATGCTGGCGCAGGCCGGGGAGCCCGGCTTCACCAGTTCGATGGATGGTGTGGACATGCGACGCCTCTATGCTTTCGCCCCGGGCGCGGCAAGAGCGGGCGCGCCCGGTGCGGAAAAGGTGATGTGCCGAAGCGGGTTGCGCGGGCCTCACGCGTGGCGGGAGTGGCACTCCCGCTTGAGCCGGGCAAGCTCCTGGTGCATGGCCTTCATTGCCTCCAGGTCGCCCGCGGCGAAGGCCGCTTCAAGGGCCTGCGTCTTCTCGAGGTATTCGGGATAGAACTCGTCGCCCTTGCCCGGGTAGGCCACCATCAGCTTGGAATCGGCGATGAAGCTGGCGAATTCCGCGGCGGGGGGCGTCTGCCCGGCCGCGAGCGCTGTGCCGATGGCCTTGAAGGTGGATTTCATGTGCTTCTTGAGCGACTTGTACTTGGGCATTTCGCCCTCTTCCTCGTCTTCCTCGCCCTCGATGATTCCCGGTTCCAGGATGCCCGGCTCCAGCAACTCCGCCGCGCTCCGCGCAGGCTTGGGGAACTTGATGGAGAGTTTGGCGCGCAGCTCGCCCTCCACGGAAGGCTTCACGGCGATCTTGAGCCCGCGGTAACCCTCCAGGCTCACCGGAGCCTCGCCAGCGCCAAGGGCGCCCGCCTCGATCTGGTCGGCCAAGGTGCGCAGCCAGTCGGCCAGCCCGTTCTCGGGGATCGCGAATTCGACCTTGTGTTTCCCTGTCATGCTCATGAGTTGATCCTCCCGATGTTCCAGGCTCACTTTCTAGCACCCGGCGAACGGATGTCCAACTATTCTCTACCCCGCCATCATGACGAACATGTTACCGCCGCCGCCCCTCGCGCGGCCCACCGGCAAGATTTTCCGGCACCAAACTTGCTTGCCCGCAGGCATGAGCACCGCACCACGCACCACGCGCAAGCGCGCCACCGGCAAGCGGACCCGTCCGGTCTGGCTGTTGGGGGTCTCCGGCCAGCCGGCCCGGAAGATCCGCCTGGCTGTCGGAGAGAGCGAACCGCTGCAGCGCTTCGAGGCCCGCGACCTGCCGAGCCAGGCCGACTTCGACCGCGCCGCGCCCCTGGCCGTGTTCGTGGACCTTGACCTCTGGCGCTCCCTGCGCCACGCCCCGCCCTCCTGGATGGCGGGGGCCCGCAAGGTGCTGGTGGCCGGGGACTCGCCCCCGCCCTCGCGCGAGGAGGTGCTGGCCCAAGGCTTCGTGGCCTGCCTCAAGCCGCCCATGGCCAAGGCGCGCATCGTCTCCGCGCTGGAGAACGCCCGCCAGGCCGCGCAGCTCTTCGACGAGATGTCCGCCCTGCTGGCCGACGCCCAGCGCGAGCGCGACCAGATGGCCCACGAGAACTCCATGCTGGCCTTCCGCCAGGGTCTGCTCTCCAAGGCGATCTCCAGCCTGGAGATGCCCGAGGTGCTGGCCGCGCTGAGCGACGGCCTGGCCCGGCTCTTCCCCGTCACTGAGGTGCTGGGCGTATTCTGGGACGGCGACCCCGAGATGCACATGTTCCTGCCCGCGGAGGTGCCCGACGCGGCCAAGGCAACCCGGCTGGACTACCTGCAGGACCTGGCCTCCCGCATCGGCGGGCTGCCCTCGCGCGCGTACAGCGTCCATGAATTTCCCGGCGGGAATCCGGCAGCCCGCACCGAACCCGGCCTGGCGCTGCTGGTGCCCCTGCACAACGGTGAGAAGCCCTTCGGCTGCGTCTCCGTCCTTCTGGAGCGCGACCTGGACCGCAACGAGCAGGAGCTGGCCCGCCAGGCCGTGCACCAGCTCGCGCCCTGGCTGCGCAACGTGCTGGACTTCCTGCGCTTCAAGCAGAGGGCGGACCGCGACGGGCTCACCGGCCTCTTCAACCGCCGGAGCTTTGACGCCCGCCTCGACCACGAGCTCAAGCGCCACATGCGCCACAAGGAAGGCTTCGTGCTCATGATGGCGGACCTGGACCACTTCAAGCAGGTCAACGACACCCACGGCCACCTGGCCGGTGACGCCGTGCTGCGCAACGCCGCCCAGGCCCTGGAGACCGGCCTGCGCGAGACCGATTTCGTGGCCCGCTTCGGCGGCGAGGAGTTCGCCGTCATCCTGCCGCACACCGGGCAGGCCCACGCCTGGATGCTGGCCGAGAGGCTGCGCCGCCGCGTGGCGGACGCCGCCACGCGCTACGCCGGGCGCGTCATACCCGTGACCGTCTCCATCGGGCTGGCCTCGTTCGTGCCCGGACAGGCCGCCACCCCCGCGAGCCTGCTCAGCCAGGCGGACCAGGCCCTCTACGCCGCCAAGAACGCCGGGCGCGACCGCGTGGGCATGATCCCCACCCGCGAGGACCAGCGCGCCGCCGAACCCCGCCGCATGGCAGGCTAGCCGGGCGCAGGCCCGCCGCATGGCGGGCCGGCAGCCGGCACAACCCCGCCCAAACCGGGGTCGTCCCCCACGCAGCGGCGCACGGCCTCCTCGAAGGCCGCCGCCGCCCCGGACAGTCTCCTCCCCCCGGCCTTGACCAGCAGCACGGGCACGGAAAGCTCCTCCCCGGCCCAGCCCAGAACTTCCAGCTCCCCACGAGCGGCCTCGCGCTCCACCGTGAACCCCGGCACCAGGGAGATGCCCAGCCCGGCTGCCACGCAGCGCTTGACCATCTCCACGCTGGCGCACTCCACCACGCCCGGCGTGCTGGCGTGGGCCCTGGCCAGGGATCGGTCCAGCAGCCCGCGCGCGCTCCAGACGTGGGGCGTGAGCACCAGGGGCACCCCGTCCAGGTCCCGCGCGCAGACCTTCCCACCCCCGCCGGGGGCCGTCCCGGGCGCGGCGATGACCACCAGCGGCACCCTGCGCAGCGCCTCCACTTCCACACCCTCCGCCGCGAACGGCTCCGAGAGGATCACGGCCAGTTCCGTGACCCCGTGGAGCACGTCGCGCGCCAGCCCGTGCAGCGACCGCGTGGAGAGGGAGACCCGCACATGCGGGAAGCGGACGCGCAGCATGGGCAGCACGCGCGGCATCAGCCGGATGCCCAGGCTCTCGGACACGCGCACGGCCAGCTCCCCCGGCTCGCCCTCCCCGCCGGTGAGCGCGGCCCGGGCCTCGCGCTCCACGTCCAGCAGCCTGCGGGCCTGGGGCACCAGGCGCGCCCCGTGCTCCGTGAGCAGCACCGTCCGGCCAGAGCGCACGAACAGGGGCTGGCCCGCCTGCTCCTCCAGGGCCTTGATCTGCGCCGTGACCGTGGAGGGGGCGTAATGCAGCCGCGCCGCCGCCTGCCGGAAGGAGAGCCCGGCGGCCACGGCCAGGAAGGTGCGCAAAAGGTGCAGGTCCAGCATTGTTCGATTTCCTTGAACTGAGTGTTCGAGACTATTCGTTTGCCATCGGCCTACCCCGGGATTACCCCTCTAGGCAACGGCTTTGGCAACCACGCATCGTTCTGATTCAGCGAACAGGGAGGACGGCCATGCCCGACGAGGAACTTTCCCGGCTCACCAGGGAGCGCAAGAAGGCCCACGCCCGGCTGCTGGCCATGGGCAGCCCGGTGTACAAGGCCTTTCTGGACATGGAGCAGGCCGCCTACTCCGACGGCGCGCTGCCCAAGCAGACCAAGGAGCTCATCGCCGTGGGCATCTCGGTGGTCATCGACTGCCGCTCCTGCATGCAGTGGCACATCGAGCAGGCGGCCGCCGCCGGGGCCGGCCCCCGGCAGGTGCTGGAGGCCGTGGAGGTGGGCATCGAGATGGGCGGCGGCCCGGCCACGGTGTCGGCGCGCTTCGCCCTGGACGTCATGGCCGACGTGTTCGGCCCCGAAGCGCTTCGCGCTGGCGCCGGGCGGTAGGAGCCGGACGTGGATGCACCCCTGATAGCGGCCCTGGCGGGCATCGCCGCGCTGGCCGGGTTCACCCAGGGCTTCGCCGGGTTCGGCTCCACCCTGGTGGCCATGCCCCTGCTGGTGGCGTTGCTGGGCATCCGAGCGGCCGTGCCCGTGGGCTGCCTCATGGCCGTGACCATCAACGTGATGCTCACGCAGCGGCTGCGCCACCACATCCAAGGCGGAGCCGTGCGCAGGCTGCTGCTGGGGGCCGTGCCCGGCATGGCGGTTGGGGGGCTCATGCTGCGCAACGCCCCGGACTCGGCCCTGAAGGCGCTTCTTGGGGCGGCGATCCTGGCGCTGACCGCGCAGTCGCTGCGCCCGCCCAGATGCACCGGGCCGCCGCGCCCGGCCTGGGCCACGGTGGCGGGCCTCGTTTCGGGCTGCATGGGGGTGAGCATCGGGGTCAACGGGCCGCCCGTGGTGGCCTGGATCGCCTGCCAGCCCTGGGGCCGCGACGCCGTGCGCGCCACCCTGACCACCTATTTCCTGCTCGCGGGCGTGGGCGCGGTGAGCGTGCAGGGCCTGCAGGGGCTGGTGACGCCCCCGGTGCTGGCCATGTACGCCTGGTCAATGCCCGCGCTGGCCTTGGGGCTGTATTCGGGCGCGGCGCTCTGCGGCCGCGTGGGGGACAAGGCGTTCCGGCGCGCGTTGCTGGCCCTGTTGGCCGCCTCGGGCATGGCCATGCTCTGGCAGGGCGGGGCGGCGCTGCTTGGCGCGCAGTAATCTGTACGCCCCGGAGGCGGTTGCGGCGGTCGCGTGGCGGGGATGTTCTTCAAATACAGCACCGCCGTGCGACCGCCGCAACCGCCTCCGGGGCGCAATGCAATCATCCGGGCCAACAAAAAACGCCGCCAACCGGTCCGTCCCGGCTGGCGGCCTTTTCATTATCTGATCGATCCTACAGCTTGCTCTTCAGCACCATGTCAGTGATGGGCCCGCGCGAGCGGTCGCCCTTGAGCACGATGTGCCCGTAGTTGGCGAACCCCTTGAACTTGCGCACGATCCAGTTGAGCCCGTTGTTGGCCTCGTTCAAGTAGGGGTTGTCCACCTGCGAGGTGTCGCCCAGGCACACGCACTTCACGCCCTCGCCCATGCGGGTGAGCACCGCCCGCACCTCCGTCCTGGAGAGGTTCTGGGCCTCGTCGATGATCACCACGGCGTTCTCTATGTTCATGCCCCGCACGTAGGCCAGGGGCAGCACCTCGAACTTCTTGGCGTTGAAGCGCAGCACTTCCTCGTTGGGGTTGTGGAAGAGCTTGTTGGCCGGGCGCAGCCTGTGCAGCTTGAGCAGCAGGTCGAACACGTACTTCATGTAGGGCTCCATCTTCTCCGAGACGTCGCCCGGCAGGAAGCCCATCTTGGCGCCGATCTCGATGGTGGGCTTCACCACGAAGATCTTGTCGTAGAGCTTGCGTTCAAGCGTCAGGTAGAGCGCGGCCGCCAGGGCCAGGTAGGTCTTGCCGAACCCGGCCTCGCTCTGGATGGAGACCAGGTCCACGTGCCCGGCAACGATCAGCTCCAGGGCCAGGTTCTGGTAGGCGGTGCGCGGCTTGAGGTTCCAGACGTCGTTGACGTAGCCGATGGTCTTCTCACCGTCCGGGGCCAGGAGCACGGCCTTGCCGTCGCGCCAGAAGAAGGAGTTGGGCGGGGCGTCCGCGGGGTCTTCCACGATGCCCGTGTACAGCTGCGACTCGGACTCGAAGGGCTTGGAGTCGCGCAGCTCCTCGCTGCGTATGTTGCGCAGCGAGGCCTGGAGTTGGAGCAGCCGGTCGTTGGTGACGAGGATGGGGTCCGGGATGTCCTGGGCGGATTCGATCTCGCGCAGGATGTAGTTGTCGACGATGTTGGTGAAGGGGGATTCGGACTCGCCGTTGCGGATGAAGGTGATGTGCTCGCGGTTTTCGATGAGGTTGGCGATCACCTTGGAGACGATGTGGCGGAGCTTGGGAGTGTTCTTGAGCGTCTCAAGCTCCATGAGCACGTGGTAGGGGATGAAGATGTTGTTTTCGTTGCCGTTGCGCAACGCCATGACCGAGTTGGGATTTTCGATGAGGACGTTGGTGTCGATGACGTAATTCTTGCGCTTGACGCTGCCTTCTGGGGTCATAAAGCCTTCCTTGTCCGGACGGTATGACCGCGTTCACGCGGCAATTGCAGCCTATCCCCGCCATGTGACGAAACCATGACCCGCTCCATCCGGCGCGCGGCCGCGCAGGAACGTACGCATCGTCACACAAGCGTCACCTTGTTTCCTTCAAGCCATCATCCTCCGGGGCTAGTTTCGCGGCCGTCTTTCTTCAAGGAGTACACCGTGAAAACACGCCTCACCCTGCGGTCCAAACTGGTGGGCTTCTGCCTGCTCATCGGCATTGTGCCCCTTTTGTTTATGGGGGTCTACAGCGTTCGCCAGGCTTCGGACAGCCTGGCCCGGCAGGCCTTCAGCCAGGTCGAGTCCGTGCGGGACTCCCGGGGGCAGGCCCTGGCCCAGCTCGTGGCCCGCTGGATGGCCGAGGTGCGCATCTACGCCTCCGTCAAGGAGGTTTACAACGCCATCGGCATGCTGCGCGACAGCTTCACCGGCAAGGTCAGGCCCGGGGTGCGCGCCGACGTGACCGACCCCGAATACGCGGACCTGCTCCAGTTCGTGGCCCCGGCCTTCACCCCCTTCGTCAAGGTTCTCGGCTACGAGGACGCCCTGCTCACCGACGATTACGGCCGCGTGCTCTTCTCCGCCGGAAACGGCCGCGAACTCGGGGAGGACCTGGACAAGGGCCCCCTCAAGGATTCCCCACTGGGCAGGGCCTGGCGGCGCGCCCTCAAGGGCGAGGCCGTGTTCGAGGACTTCGCCCCCTACGCCCCCCTGGACGGCGCGCCCACGGCCTTCGTGGCCTGTCCGGTGCGCAACCACGTGGGCGGCATCGACGGCGTGGCCCTGCTGCGCCTCACCCCCAAGGACCTGGCCGCGGTCATGGCCACCGGCCTGCGCGATGGCGGCTCCGGCGAGAGCTTCCTGGTGGGGGCGGACATGCTCATGCGCTCGGACTTCGCCGCCCGGCCCGAGACCCACTCGGTGGCGGCCTCCTTCGCGGACCCCGCCAAGGGGCGCATGGACATGGCCGCAGTGACCCAGGCCCTGGCCGGGGCTACGGGCAGCGGCGTCATGACCGGCGTCACCGGGCGCAACGTCCTGGCCGCCTACGCGCCCGTCAAAGCCGGGGACGTGACCTGGGCCCTGGTGACCGTGGTGGACGAGGCCGAAGCCTTCGCCGCCGTGAGCCGCCTGACCAAGGCCAGCCTGGTGCTCGGGCTCGTCACCGCCGTCATCGTGCTCTTCGCCACCCTGGGTTTCGTGAACCGCGAGATCCGCGCGCCGTTCGAATCCCTGCGCGTGTTCCTGGAGCGCATCGCGGAGGGCGACCTGCACGCCGAGCTCTCCGGCCGCTTCAAGGCGGAGCTGGCCACCCTTGCGACCGGCCTGACCCGCATGGTGGGCGAACTCAAGAACAAGCTCGGCTTCTCCCAGGGCATCCTCGAAGCCATGACCGTGCCCTGCCTTGTCACGGACACGCAGGGCCGCGTAAGTTTCGTCAACACCGCCCTGCTCGAGCTCATGGAGCTGGACGGCGAGCCGGAGGAATATTCGGGCCGCGAGCTGAATGCCTTCTTCGCCGCCTGCCCCGGCCTGGCCGCAGCCCCCAGGCGCTCCCACGAGCGAGGCGAGCCCGCGCTGGACGCCCAGACCCCCGGCACGGGCGCCAAGGGCCGCGCCTTCTTCGTCCGCCAGGACTGCGCCCCCCTGCACGACCTGGACGGCGCGCCCCTGGGCGTGTTCACCCTCTTCACCGACCTCACCGAGATCCGCCGCCAGCAGGACCTGATCGCCGCGCAGAACCGCAAGATCACCCGCGTGGCCGAGCAGGCCAACCTGATCGCCCTGCACGTCTCCCAGGGCGCGGAGGAGCTCTCCGGGCAGGTGGAGAGCATCCAGACCGGCGCGCTCCACCAGACCGCGCGTCTGGCCGAGACCAGCACCGCCATGGAGGAGGTCAACGCGTCTCTGGTGGAGGTTGCGGGCGGCGCTTCCGATGCCGCCGCCAGCTCGGACGCCGCACAGGAGCAGGCCCGCAAGGGCTCCGAGGTGGTGTCGGAGTGCATCAACTCCATCGACAGCGTGTTCCGCCTCTCCCAGGAGCAGCTGGGGAGCATGCACGAACTGGGCGGCCAGGCCGGGGCCATCGGCAGGATCATCGGGGTCATCGACGACATTGCGGACCAGACCAACCTGCTGGCCCTCAACGCCGCCATCGAAGCCGCCCGCGCGGGCGAGGCCGGGCGCGGTTTCGCCGTCGTGGCCCAGGAGGTTCGCAAGCTGGCCGAGAAGACCATGGCCGCCACCCGCGAGGTGGACCAGGCCATCAGCTCCATCCAGGGCCTCACCAGGCTCAACATCGACGGCAGCGAGCGATCCTTCCAGGCCATCCGCCAGGCCAACGAGCTGGTGCAGCGCTCGGGCGAGGCCCTGTCCAGCATCGTGGAGTTCACCTCGGCCACGGCCCTGGAGGTGCGCCACATCGCCCGCGCTGCCGAGGAGCAGTCCTCCGCGCACGAGCAGGTCAACGCCGCCGTCGCCGACGTGAGCGCCATCGCCCAGGAGACCAGCGAGGGCATGGTCCAGACCGCCGAGGCGGTGGTCTACCTGGCCTCCCAGGCTGGCGGGCTCAAGGCGCTCATCGACTCCATGGTCAATCCTGACGCTGGAGTGGATGAGCTGGACGCCTCAGCCCTGCACGGTGGGCCGGCAGCGTTGCCCGCTCCCGGCGCCAAAGTTTCGAACCACCAGCGTAAGACAGCCAAATCCTTGCTGGACCGCCCCACGCGCGTCACCGCCGCCCTGCCCAGCGTGCCCATGTAGCAGCCGGGCTGCGCGCACTCCCGCCCGTGACATGATGCGGGGAGGCCCGAGCCTCCCCGCCCCCCCTCCGCCTCGCGGAAACGGCCACAGCCCGTCGAGGGTGACTCACTTGCGACGCGGACAATGGCCTAGCCGGAACCGGCAGCCCCTGGATCGCCTCCGGCGGCCAAAGGGGGTTCCCCCCTTTGGAATCCCACATGGGTTCGCGTTCTCCCGAGGTGTTGACGAGGGTTGAACAGCCCCGAAACGGCGGCAGCCCCCGGTCCTGGAACCGGGGGCTGTCGCGTGGCGGGAGGACAGGAGAACAGGCGGCCGGATCAGCGCTTCTTCTGCAGCTTGGCCCGGTAGATGATGGCGATCAGGTTCATGCCCAGCACCAGGGCGATGAGCACCAGGGCGGTGCCGTATTGCAGGGGGCGGGTCTTCTCGATGTCCGTGCCCGCCGTGGCCAGCACGTAGATGTGGTAGGGCAGCGCCATGACGTCTGAGAATATGGATTTGGGCAGCTGCGGGGCGTAATACACAGCCGCCGTGAACATGATGGCAGCCGTCTCGCCCGCCGCGCGCGAAAGGCCCAGGATGGCCCCGGTGAGCATGCCGGGCAGGGCCGCGGGCAGCACCACCAGGCGGATGGTCTGCCACTTGGTGGCCCCCAGGCCCAGGGAGGCCTCGCGGTAGGTGTTGGGCACGGATTTCAGGGCCTCCTCGGCGGTGCCGATGATCACCGGCAGCACCAGGATGGTCAGGGTCAGCACGCCCGAGAGGATGCTCACCCCCATGCCGAAGAAGGTGACGAAGAAGGCCAGGCCGAAGAGGCCGAACACCACCGAGGGCACGCCCGCCAGGTTGGCGATGCCCAGGCGGATGATGCGCACGGTCAGGCCGGGGCGGGCGTATTCGTTGAGGAAGATGGCCGCGCAGACTCCCAAGGGGAAGGCCACCAGCATGGCCCCCACCGAAAGGATCACCGTGCCCACGATGCAGGGCATGATGCCGCCGGCGGTCATTGAGTCGCGCGGGGGCTGTGTCAGGAACTCCCAGGAGATGGCCGGCAGGCCGTTGACCAGCAGGAACACGCAGATCAGGCCCAGGGCGGCCGCGTTCACCAGGGAGGCCCCCCGGAACACGTTCCACATGGACCACTGGGCGAATTTTCTCCTGCGCACGAGTGTGGAGCTGATTTCCATTGCCGCCTCCGCTTAGAGTGTCGCCGCGCCGACCTGCTTGTGCTTCTCGGCTATGTGGCTGGCGATGATGTTGAAGACGAGCGTGAACAGGAACAGCACCACGCCGATGGCGAACAGGGCGTGGTAGTGGTCCGAGCGGAAGGGGGCCTCCGCCATTTCGGCGGCTATGGAGGAAGGCATGGGCCTGATGGCCGAAAATATGGATGTGGGCACCATGGCCGCGCCGCCCGCCACCATGAGCACGACCATGGTCTCGCCGATGGCGCGCGACATGCCCAGGATGATGGCCGTGGACACGCCCGAGAGCGAGGCGGGCAGCACGACCCGGCGGATGGTCTCCCAGTGGGTGGCGCCCAGGGCCAGGGAGGCCTCCTTGAGTTCGCGGGGCACGGCGTAGATGGCGTCCTCCGAGACGGAGCAGATCGTCGGCACGGACATGAAGGCCAGCATCAGGGCGGCGTTGAACATGTTCAGGCCGGTGGCCAGGTCGAAATTGTCCTGCAGGAAGGGCGCGACCACGACCATGCCGAAGAAGCCGATGACCACCGAGGGCAGCGCGGCCAGGAGCTCCACCATGGGCTTGAACATGCTGCGCGTCTTCGGCCCGGCGATCTCCGCCAGGTACACCGCCGTCATCACCCCGAGCGGGATGGCGATGCAGGACGACAGCAGGGTGACGGCCAGAGAGGCCACGATGAGCGGCATGATGCCGAATTCGCCCGGGTCGGCCGTGGGGTACCAGAACCGCCCGAACAGGAAGTCGCTCACGGTGACGGTCTTGAAGAGCGGCAGGCCTTCCAGGAAGAGGTAGACCATGATCAGCCCCAGGGCGATGATGGAGATCATGGCCGTGACCAGGAAGAAGTACCGGATCAGGTCGTCCTTGAGCTTTCTGTTGATTGCCACGTAAGCTCCGAAAAAGGCCCTCCCCCGGTTCGCGGGGGAGGGCCGTTTCAGGTTGTGAACCTATTTCTTGACCGGGAAGTAGCCCACTTCGGCGATGATCTTCTGGCCCTTGGCCGGGTCCATGATGAAGTCCACGAACTTCTTCGCGTCGGCGGAGGCGGATTCGGGCAGGATGATGAACAGCGGGCGGGAGACCGGGTAGCTCTTGTCGGCCACGGACTTCTCGCCGCCCTGCACGCCGTTGACCTTCAGGGCCTTCACGGTGTTGTTCACGTAGGCGTAGCCGTCGTAGGCGATGGCGTACTTGTTCTTGCTCACCACCTGGAGCACCGCGCCGGAGGAGGCCTGCAGCAGGGCGGCGGGGGTGACCTTCTGGTCCTTCATGATCAGCTCCTGCCAGGCTTCGTAGGTGCCGGAGGAGGTATCGCGGGAGATGACCACGATCTCCTTGTCGTCGCCGCCCACTTCCTTCCAATTCTTGATCTTGCCGGCGTAGATGCCCTGGAGTTGCTCGGCGGTCAGGCTGGTGACGGGGTTGGCCGGGTTGACGATGGGGGCCAGGGCGTCCATGGCGATCTCCACCGGCTTGACCACGCGGCCTTTTTCCTTGGCGGCGTCGAATTCCTTGGGCTTCATCTCGCGCGAGGACATGGCGATGTCGGTGGTGCCGTCGATGATGGCCTTGATGCCGTTGCCGGAGCCGCCGCCGGAGACGGTGATGTTCACGCCGGGGTTGGCCTTCATGTAGGCCTCGACGATCTTCTGCATGGCGGGCAGCACGGTGGTGGAGCCGTCGATGCGGATGGACTGTGCCTGGGCGACACCCGCCATGAGCAGCATGGCGAAGAGGAATGCGGAAATTTTTTTCATTGGATGAGCCTCCCTGAGGGTGGATGGTTGACAGCCGGAGAAGCTCTCCGGCGACCTGCGGAAGCTAAAAACAGTATGTGACGTTTCTGTGACGCCCCACCGGAGAATGCGTGACATTCCCGGCGAAGCCCACCGGAGATCAGGGCTGACGGGCAGTTACGGACGCCAACGCAACGATCGTATTGTTACGGACGCAGCAAACCCGCATCGGGCGGAGATGACGGCGCGGAAGAAGGGCCCGCCCCCGCAGGTTTCGAGACCACCATGGCACGGATTTCGCTTGAGATGAAGATTTTTCCCACCTCTTGCCAAACTTCCGACTCCAGCCTATCTTTTGTTCGCCTCACTCGGTTTCCATGGACGGGAACCGCGCCCTCTTGTCGTGGCGCACATCGATCGGGGCCACCGCCCCAGGAGTCCGTCCATGGAAGTTTCACGTACCGGCAACACCGCCAATCCCCCCTTCGACGCTCTCTCGGCGCGCGTGGTCACGCGGGCTTTCGGCATGCGCATCGGCGGCTTCGGGCTGGATTACAGCTCCCGCCAGGTGCTCATCGACCCCGACAGCCGCAACGGTTCGAGCCTGGGAGGCGCCCTGGCCAAGTCGGCGCTGGCCGCACAGACCGGAAGCGAGGCCCAGAAAGCCTCCGAACGCGTCTTCGAGGCCGCCTGGAGTGAAGCCGGGCCTGACCTGGCGGCCCCGCCTCCCGACCATCCCGACCCAGCCTGGCGCAAGGGCCTGCGCGCCTACGCCAAGGCCCGCGACCTGCTGCGCTCGGACGCCGCCCGCTCCCGCTCCAGCCTGGCCGTGGCCTGAGCCTCATGCCCGCACAGGGCTTGAGGCTGGACCCCGCCACCTCCATCGTATAGTTTATCCCAAGAATCAGGCTTCCGGCCCGAAGCCTCTGGCTTCATAACTTCGGCCATACTTTTCGGGAGGCGCGCAGCATGTTCAACCCGACCCCGACCAGGGTCGCCGTCACGTACGCCGTGCTGAGCGCGCTGTGGATCTTCACGTCCGACAAGCTCATGGGGGCGCTCTTCGCCAACGCCCCGGGCATGCTGGTCCTGGCAGGCATGTTCAAGGGCTGGTTCTTCGTGGTGATTACCGCGATCCTGCTCTACCTGGCCCTGATCCAGGTGAAACGCCAGGCCGAGACCCAGGGCTCCGCCGTGCGCACGGCGGAGGAGCGGTTGAGCCACCTCGTGGAGACCGCGCCCATCGGCATCTTCCGCACCACCCCCGAAGGCCGCTTCCTCTTCGCGAACCCCGCCCTGGCCCGCATCCACGGGTACGACAGCCCCAAAGCCCTGCTTCGCGCCGTCACTCAAATCGGGGAGGACCTCTACGTCGACCCGCAGCGCCGCGACCAATTGCTGGCGAGCCTGCGTGAACACGGTTCCGTGTACAACTTCGAGAGCCTCCGCAAACGCTCGGACGGGGGCACCGTCTGGGTCTCGACCAGCGCCAGCCTGATAGCCGACCCGCTCACCGGCGAGGAGACCATCCACGGCTTCACCATGGACATCTCCACCCGCAAGCACGCCGAGCTGCTGCTGCGCGAGCAGGAGGAATACTCCCGCAGGCTCATCGAGGCGTCGCCCCTGCCCATCGCCGTCACAGACCTCACGTCGGGGTCGCTCAGCATCAACCCCGCCTTCACGCGGCTGCTGGGCTATATGCCCCAAGACGTGCCCACCATCGACGCATGGTGGCCGCAGGCCTACCCTGACCCGGATCTGCGGGAGAGGGTCAGGAACAGCTGGAAAGAGCGGTTCTCCAGCACCGAGCCGTCCGGCGAAACGATTCCGCCTTCCGAATGGGAGGTGACCGACAAGTCCGGCAAGGTACGCAACCTCGGGTTCCATGTGTCGCGCTTCGGCAGGCTGGCGGTGGTCATGCTCGTTGACCTCTCCGAGCGCATCCGCGCGGAGGAGGCACTGCGCCGCTCGGAGGAGCGGTTCCGAAGCATCGTGGAGAGTTCCCCGTCGGCCATGCATCTCTATACGTTGGAACAGAGCGGCGAACTTCGTTTCACCCTGGCCAACCTCACGGCGGACCGCATCCTGGGCATCAACCACAAGGAGCTCTACGGCAAGACGCTGCTGCAGGCCTTCCCGGCCCTGCAGAACACCCACATCCCCGAGACATACCTGCGTGTCGCCCTGGGCGAGCTGCCCCCCCAGTCCTTCGAGACCCCCTACAAGGATGGCGCCATCTCCGGGACCTTCGAGGTGCACGCCTTCAAGACAGGGGAGAACATGCTCGTGGTCAGTTTCACGGAGATCTCCGAGCGCATCCGCATGCGCGAGCTCATGGTGCAGACCGAAAAGATGCTCAGCGTGGGCGGGCTCGCTGCGGGCGTGGCGCACGAGATCAACAACCCGCTGGCCGGCATCCTGCAGTCCGTGCAGAACATCCTGCGCAGGTTCGCGCCGGAGCTGCCCGCCAACGCCAAGGCCGCGACGGAGGCCGGGGTCGACCTGGAGGCCATGCGCCGCTATCTGGAGAACCGCGAGATCCTCGGATTCCTGGAGGCCATCAAACACTCGGGGGAGCGCGCCGCCAGGATCGTGCAGAACATGCTCAGCTTCACGCGCAAGAGCTCCTCCAGGCATGCGCCCACCGACATGGCCGAGCTGCTGGAGAACACCCTGGAGATCGCAGCCACCCACTACGACCTGAAAAAGAAGTACGATTTCAGGCGCATCGAGATCGTGAGGGACTACCAGCCCGGAATGCCCAAGGTGCCCTGCTCGCCCCAGGAGATCCAGCAGGTGGTCTTCAACCTGCTGGACAACGCCGCCCAGGCCGGCGTGGACCGGCCCGTCAAGGACGAGCCCCTGCGCATCACGCTGCGCCTGCGCGCCGGGAGCGACTACGCCGTGCTGGAGGTGGAGGACAACGGTCCCGGCATGGACGAGGACGTGCGCAAAAAGGTGTTCGAGCCCTTCTTCACCACCAAGGACGTGGGGGCGGGCACGGGGCTCGGGCTTTCCGTGAGCTACTTCATCGTCACCGGCAACCACCGCGGGACGTTCCAGGTGCGCTCGGCCCCCGGCGAGGGGACCACGTTCATCATCAGGCTGCCGCTGGGGGTGGAGTGAGGCGCAGCGGATAATTTCAACTTTCTCCCCACATAGCCCTATATGGGGAGACACGCCGCCCGGCCTGGGTATGATGTGTGTTCATCAATCCGGCGAATGCCCGGAACCCACAACGGGACGGAGCACCTTATGGAAGCGGCTCACTCTATTGTAGCAAGATTTGTGTTTGAGTTTTACAAAAGACCTTGGAGAAAGATTTGTGACCGTTTCACTTTCGCCAATGAAGATCTACCACCCATGAATTTCAAGTATTTTTAGTCAAATAGCAGCACGCCTTATATTTCTTCGCACTCCCACAATGACAAGGGCCGTTTCGTTGAATTTTATTCTTACCTTTTGCCTGCATATAAGCCGCCCATGGAGGGGGGTCATTCGACACTGATACTCCACCAACGAGCATTGGCCCTGCATAGCAAGTTTGCTTGCCATACCCATCGATCAATGTTTTTAGAACCTCATGGGCAATTTGGCGGATAGATGGATAGACTGGAGACCAAAAAACATCTTTACCATCTTGATCCTTACTATTCCATCCGTGTGTATTTTTTCTAAGCAAGCCTTCATATATATGCTCTAGCGCAGGATCAACATGGGCTCCACCATCTTGGTCTGCAGCAGTAAGAATCAAGTTTTTCCTAGTGTACAAATTATCATTTGAGTCTCGAAAAACATTCCCATTCCACCAGTCCTCAAAATCGACTTTCCTAAACTCTAGGCCTGCCATATCGAGAGGTGGAATAAATTTTGCCTCTGCTCCATCCATAAAAACTAACCCGGAATGCGGCACCAAACTCTCTCTGATCAAGACAAAGGAAGAATCGAAGAACTTCACCCCCTTCATGCCGAGTTGGTCAAGCAGGGAATGAGAGTGTTTTGTCTGATGAACCAAAACTCGAATTGGGACAGCTAGTCGAATTGCTTCATCTTCATGACCTGCGTCAAACAGCTCCGCTGATCTTTGTATATACTCAAGCTGCTGATGAAGCTTTTTCTCAAGATCTGCTTTCGTCAGGGATATCTTGCTATTCATAGTTTTTCCTCACCCCAACGTCGTGACCTAACGTATGCAAAACCTCTATGAACCGCCCGCGCCCCTGTCCAGATTCCGGTAATTGATGGCTTCGGCCAGGTGCTCCACGCGGATGTCGCTGCTTCCATCCAGGTCGGCGATTGTGCGGCCCAGGCGCAGGATGCGCGTATGAGCCCGGGCGGAGAGCCCAAGGCGGGAGTTGGCCATTTCCAGGAAGCGGTGTCCCTCTTCCCCGATGGGGCAGAAGGTTCCCAGGGCCTTGCCCGAGAGCTGGCTGTTGGTGAGGATTCTGGTTCCGGCGAAGCGCGTGGCCTGCACGGCCCGCGCAGCCAGCACCCTGTGGCGCATGGTGGCCGAGTCCACGCGGCCGGAGTCGGCCTTCAGGTCCTTGTAGGGCACCGCGGGCACCTCCACCTGGAGGTCGATGCGGTCCAGGAGCGGCCCGGAGAGCCGCGAGCGGTACGCCCGCACCTTGGCCCCGGTGCAGGTGCAGGGGTGACGCTCATCGCCGTGGTAGCCGCAGGGGCAGGGGTTCATGGCCGCCACCAGCATGAATCCGGCCGGATAGGTCAGGCTCACGGCGGCGCGGGCGATGGTCACGCGGCCGTCCTCGATGGGCTGGCGCAGCACCTCCAGCACGCTCTTCTTGAACTCCGGCAATTCATCCAGGAACAATACGCCCCGGTGCGCCAGGGAGACCTCCCCGGGCCTGGGCACCCCGCCTCCGCCGATGAGCCCGGCGTCCGAGATGGTGTGGTGCGGCGAGCGGAAGGGCCGCGTGGTGATGAGCCTGCCGCCCCGGGCCAGCTCCCCGGCAACGGAATAGACCCGCGTGACCTCCAGGGCCTCGTCGAAGGTCAGCGGCGGCAGCACCGTGGGGATGCGCTTGGCCAGCATGGTCTTGCCCGAGCCCGGCGGCCCCATGAACAGCAGGTTGTGGCCCCCGGCGGCGGCTATCTCGATGGCGCGCTTGGCGTGCTCCTGTCCCTTGACCTCGGCGAAGTCCAGGGGGAAGGCCTCCACGGGCGGGGCCAGCACGGAGTCGTCGAAGGCCACGGGGGCCAGGGTCTGCTCCCCGGCCAGGAAGCGCACGGCCTCGTCCAGGCTGGAGATGGCGAACACGTCCAGGCCTTTGACCACGCTGGCCTCCTGGGCGTTCTCTGCGGGCAGCAGCAGGCCGCGCGCGCCCTCCTGCCGGGCCCGGATGGCCAGGGGCAGGATGCCCGAGACGGGCTTGAGTTCGCCCGTGAGGGAGAGTTCCCCGGCCAGGAAGTAGCCGGTGAGGGTCGAAGCGGGGAGTATTTCGGCGGCGGAAAGCAGGGCCAGGGCCAGGGGCAGGTCGTAGCCGCTGCCCTCCTTGCGGACGTCTGCCGGGGCCAGGTTCACCGTGATGCGCGAGGGCGGCAGCTTGAAGCCCCGGTTCTTGAGCGCGGCGAACACGCGCTCCTTGCTCTCGCGCACGGCCCCCTCGGCCAGCCCCACCATGGTGAAGGACGGCATGCCCTGGCGGGCCAGGTCGCATTCCAGGACGATGGTGTGGGCCTCCACCCCCGCCAGGGCGGCGGACAGCACCCGAGACAGCGCCACCGCGCCTCCTAGTTTATTGGATCGTCTTGCCGATGCGGTCCCAGCGAATCTCGGCGCCCCCGCCCCAGGACCAGTAGATCACCCAGGCCTTGCCCCGGATGTACTCGCGGGGCACGAAGCCCCAGTAGCGGGAGTCCTCGGAGTGGTCGCGGTTGTCGCCCATGACGAAGAACTGGTCCGCCGGGACGGTGACGGGGCCGTAGTTGGCCTTGATGCCGCCGCCCAGGGGCGCGGCGTCCACGCGCTTGTAGGGCTCGTCCACGGCCTGGCCGTTGCGGTAGACCACGTTGTTCTTGAGCTCGATCACGTCACCGGGCAGGCCGATGATGCGCTTGATGTAGTCCAGCTCGCGGTTCTTGGGGTACTCGAACACGATCACGTCCCCGCGGGCCGGGTTGCCCGTGTCGATGACGGGCTTCTCCACGAAGGGCAGCTTGATGCCGTAGGCGAACTTGCTCACCAGCAGGTGGTCGCCCACCAGCAGGGTGTTCACCATGGATTCGGAAGGTATCTTGAACGCCTGGACAACGAAGGTGCGGATGAACAGGGCCAGCACCAGGGCCACGGCCAGGGCTTCGACGTATTCCTTGAGCACTTTCTGCCAACGGGGATTCATTCGGTAGCGTCCTTTTGTTTGGCTTCGGATGCGGGGGCTAGTCCCCGGCCTTGAGGGCGGCCAGGAAGGCCTCCTGGGGCAGCTCCACGTTGCCCATGCGCTTCATGCGGCGCTTGCCTTCCTTCTGCTTTTCCAACAGCTTGCGCTTGCGGGTGATGTCGCCGCCGTAACACTTGGCGATGACGTCCTTGCGCAGGGGCGCGATGCGCTCGCGGGCGATGATCTTGGCCCCGATGGCCGCCTGGATCACCACCTCGAACATCTGGCGCGGGATGACCTTCTTGAGCTTGAGCGCCACGTCGCGGCCCAGGTAGTAGGCCTTCTCGCGGTGCACGATCACGGCCAGGGCGTCCACGGGGTCGCCGTTGATCAGGATGTCGAGCTTCACCAGGTCCGAGGCGCGGTAGTCGATGAGCTCGTAGTCCAGCGAGGCGTAGCCGCGCGTGCCGGATTTCAGGCGGTCGAAGAAGTCGTAGACGATCTCGGCGAAGGGCAGCTCGTAGGTGATGATCACCCGGGTGGCCGTGAGGTAGCGGATGTCCTTCTGGATGCCGCGCTTCTCCTCGCAGAGCTTGAAGACGTTGCCCACGTACTCGTTGGGGACGTGGATCTCCACGCGGGCGTAGGGCTCGTAGAGGGTGGCCGTCTCCTGCGTCTTGGGCAGCTTGGAGGGGTTGTCGATGGAGATCACGGAGCCGTCGGTGCGCTCCACCTTGTAGATGACCGAGGGGGCCGTGGCGATGAGCTCCACCTGGAATTCGCGCTCCAGGCGCTCCTGCACGATCTCCATGTGCAGCAGGCCCAGGAAGCCGCAACGGTAGCCGAAGCCCAGGGCCTGGGAGGTCTCGGGCTCGTAGGTGAGGGCCGCGTCGTTGAGCTGGAGCTTCTCCAGGGCGTTCTTGAGCTGCTCGTAGTCGTTGGCGTCCACGGGGTAGAGCCCGCAGAAGACCATGGGCTTCACTTCCTTGAAGCCGGGCAGCGGCGCGGAACAGGGATTGTCCGCCAGGGTGATGGTGTCGCCCACGCGGGCTTCCTGCAGGTTCTTGATGGACCCGCTCATGAAGCCGACCTCGCCCGGGCCGAAGTCGGTCACGTCCACCGGGCCCGGGGAGAACACGCCCAGGCGAAGCACCTCGAACACCGCGCCGGTGGAGAACATCTTGATCTTCTGGCCCACCTTGAGGGAGCCTTCCATGACCCGGAAGAGCACCACCACGCCCTGGTAGGCGTCGTACCAGGAGTCGAAGATCAGGGCCTGCAGGGGCGCGTCGGTCTCGCCCTTGGGCGCGGGGAGGCGCTCCACGATGGCCTTGAGCACCTGCTCCACGTTGAGCCCGGTCTTGGCGGAAACGGCCACGGAGTCCTTGGTGTCCAGGCCGATGGCCTCTTCGATCTCGGACTTCACGCGGTCGGCGTCGGCGGAGGGCAGGTCGATCTTGTTGAGGACCGGGATGATCTCCAGATCGTTGTCCAGGGCCAGGAAGACGTTGGCCAGGGTCTGGGCCTCCACGCCCTGGGTGGCGTCCACCACCAGCAGCGCGCCCTCACAGGCGGCCAGGGAGCGGGAGACCTCATAGGAGAAGTCCACGTGGCCCGGGGTGTCGATGAGGTTGAGCACGAAGTCCCCGTGTTCGGGGTCGCGGTAGGGGATGCGCACGGTCTGCGCCTTGATGGTGATGCCGCGCTCGCGCTCGAGGTCCATCTTGTCCAGATATTGCTCGCGCATCTCCCTTTGGGTGATCACCTTGGTGACCTCCAGGATGCGGTCGGCCAGGGTGGACTTCCCGTGGTCGATGTGGGCGATGATGCTGAAGTTTCTTATGCGCGACTTGTCTACCATGAACTCACCTGTTGGCGTATGTGCAAACGCCCTCTAAAAGATGGCGGGGGGAAGGTCAATTGGAGCTTCGCACAATCGGGGCATCCTGTCGCGCCCAAAAGGGGCGTCAGTCCCGGCCAGGGCCGCACGCCGGGCCCGGCCGGTTGCAAAAAAACGGCACGGTGGTACCAATGAGCGAAGGAGAACACCTCATGAAACGCCCGTTATTGCTGTTGGTCCTGGCGGCCGCGCTGGGGCTCGCCCCCCGGACTCCGGCCCTGGCCAAGGAGCAGGATCTGCCCCGCGCCGCCGCGCCGGACGAGGTTGCGGCCATGCTCGCCAAGCCCCCGGCGGGGCTCGAAATCGTGGACATCCGCCCTCAGGGCGAATTCTCTGACTACGCCCTGCCCGGCAGCATGAACATCGAGGCCTCGGCCGTGCTCGGCGACGAGAGCTTCCTCTCCGCCCCCGGCCCGCTGCTCCTGGTGGACAAGGACGGCACCACGGCCATGGCCGTGGCCGGAGCCCTGGCCCAGAAGACCGCGCGCCCCGTGCTGGTGCTGCGCGGCGGACTGGCGGGCTGGTGGGAGGCCCGCGAGTTGGGCCTGGCCGTGAAGGAGGTGCCCCTGAACCAGGCGGCCCCGACTTCCGCGCCCGCCCCCGCTGCCGCCCCGGCGCAAGGCCCGGCCCAGGGCGCGCCCGCCAAGCAGGCTCCCCCCGCGCAGCCCGCGCCCCCGGCCCCGGCCGCTCCGGGCCAGCCCGGCCAGCCCGGCCAGCCCGGACCCGGCGATGTTCCCCAACCCCCGGCCTCCAAAAGCGCAGGATGCTAGACCATGAGCGATACCGATAAAGAGAAAGAGATTTCCCCCCAGGCCGACAGCCAGGCTCTCGAGGCCGACGTCCAGGCCGCCTCTGCGGAGCAGGCCGCGCCCGAGCCGCAGGTCGAGTCGCCCCGCGCGGCGGCCCCCCGGCCCCAGGTGGCCCTCCCGCAGGACAAGGCCCCCATGAACCCCTACCTGGCGGGCGTGCTGCTGGGCCTGACCCTGCTGGCCTCCTACCTGATCCTGGGCGCGGGCCTCGGGGCCTCCGGGGCCCTGGCCCGGCTGGGCGCCGTGCTGGAGCACGCCGTGCTGCCCGCGCGCGCCGAGGCATCGGCCTACTTCGGGCCCTGGTTCCCCAACCCGCTCTCCTATTACCTGGTGTTCATGCTGGCCGGGACGTTCGTGGGCGGCCTGGTCTCGGCGGCCTCGGGCGGTCGGCTGCGCCTGATGATCGAGCGCGGGCCCACGGCCTCGCGCGCCCGCCGCCTGGCCCTGGCCCTGATCGGCGGCGTGATCGCGGGCTTCGCCTCACGCCTGGCCCAGGGCTGCACCTCCGGGCAGGGCCTCTCCGGCGGGGCCGTGCTGCTCACGGGCAGCTTCCTGTTCATGGGCTGCCTGTTCGCCACGGGCTACCTGACGGCCTGGATCTTCAGGAGGCAGTGGACATGATCGCCACCCTCTACTCCACCGGGCAGTTGAACGCCCCCCTGGGCTTCGCCGCCGCCCTGGCCATCGGGTTCTGCTTCGGCCTGTGCCTGGAGAAGGCCGGTTTCGGCAGCTCCCGCAGGCTGGCCGGGGTGTTCTACTTCACGGACATGTCCGTGGTGAAGGTCATGTTCTCGGCCCTCATCACCGCCGCGCTTGGCCTGGTGGCCGCGCAGAAGCTCGGCATCGTGGCCCAGGACGACCTCTTCCTCATGCCCACCATCCTCGGGGCCCACGCCGCCGGGGGCGCGCTCTTCGGCCTTGGCTTCGCCATGGGCGGCTGGTGCCCGGGCACTGCCGCCGTGGGCCTGGGCTCCGGCAGGATGGACGCCCTGGTGTTCCTGACGGGCGTCGTGCTGGGCTCCATCGGCTTCAACGAGGCCTACCCCTGGGTGGCCCCCCTGGCGGGCTACGGCTCGCGCGGGGTGGTCTTCCTGCACCAGTCGCTGGACATCACCCGCGACCAGCTGGTGCTGGCCCTGACCGTGGGCGCGGTGGTCATGTTCTGGATCAGCGAAATCATCGAACGCGGACCGGCCATCGGCCGCCCGGGCGTGAGCCGCGTGTTCCTGGCCGTGTTCAGCATCCTGCTCTGTCTGGCCGCCGTGGTGGCCCTGAACCTGCCCAGGCTCAATCTGGCCCCGGGCAGCGGCCCCGCGCTCACGGCCTCGCGCGCGCCCGCCCAGCCCGCTCCCGCCGCCGCGCCCCAGGGCCAGGCGCAAAACGGGCAGGCCGCCTCGCCCGAGGCCCAGCTGCTGGCGGCCATGGCCTCCGGTAAGGACCACATCGAACCAGAGGAGCTGGCCCGCCGCCTCATGGCCGGCGAGCAGGGGCTCACCCTGGTGGACATCCGCTCCAAGGCCGAGTTCGACGCCTTCCACCTCAAGGGCGCGGTGAACATCCCCGTGCAGCAGCTGCCCGAGGAGCTGGCCTCCAAGCGCGGCCACGGGATCATCGTGCTCTACTCCAACGGCATGACCCACCCGGCCCAGGCCCGCGACGCCCTGGCCCGCCTGGGCTTCGGCAACGTCTATCTGCTCACCGACGGTCTGCGCGGCTTCTTCGAGCGCGTGCTCAAGCCCGCCTCCCTGCGCGACGGCCCGGTGAGCGCCGAGCAGGCCAAGGCCATCACAGCGGCCCGGAGCTTCTTCCTGCCCGCCGAAATCGCCGCCCCCTCCGGCGCGGCGGCCGCAGGCGTGCTTCAGGCGCCCGCGGTCCTGCCCGCCCTGGTGGAGCCCGCCTGGCTGGCGGCCAACCTGGGCAAGCCCGGGCTGAAGGTCATCGACCTGCGGCCCCAGCCCCAGTACAACGGCGGCCACATCCCCGGCAGCTTCGCCCTCAACGTGGAGAGCCTGCGCGGCAACCTGGCCGGGCTGCCCTCCATGCTGCTGCCCGCGCCCATGCTGGCCCAGCACTTCGCGCAGATGGGCATCGGAGCGCGCGACCTGGTGGTGATCGTCACGGGCGAAGCCCCCATCGACGCCACCCTGGTGGCAGTGGCCCTGGAGCGCCTGGGCCACAAACGCTACGCCATCCTGCAGGGCGGGATGAAGGCCTGGAGCGCCGCGAACCTGCCGAAGGACACCCAGCTCCCCACCGCCACCGCCACCGCCATACGCCCCCACGCCCCCGAGGGACCGGACGGCTTCACCGTCACCGGGCGCGAGGTGCAGGCCGCCATGGCCGGAGGCAAGACCATCATCCTGGACGTGCGCCCGGCCGACTACTTCGCCGGGACCAAGAGCGACGAGGCCCGGCCCGGGCACATCCCCGGCGCCGTCAACCGCCCCTTCACCGAGGACCAGGCCAAGTCGGGCGAGGCAACTGTGATCAAGCCTCGCGAGGAGCTGGAAAAGGCCTACGCGGCCATCATCCCCTCCAAGGACCAGGCCGTGATCGTGCACTGCCGCACCGGGCACCAGGCCTCCCAGACCTGGTGGGTGCTCACGCGCCTGCTGGGCTACACCAACGTGAAGTACTACGACGCGGGCTGGACCGAGTGGTCCGCCCGGCCCGAGTGGCCCGCCGTGACCTCGCCCAAGCCCCAGGCTCCTAGCCAGGCGCAAGGCCAGCAGCAGGGCCAGCAGCAGGGCCAGGAGCAGCAGGCTCCGGCCCAGGGCCAGGCCCAGCCCCAGAGCCAGGAGAAAAAGCCGTGAGCGTCATCGCCGAGCTCTCGATCTTCCCAATGGGCCAGGCCGGGAGCCTCTCCCCGGCCGTGGCCAAGGCCGTGGCCGTCATTCGGGACTCCGGGCTGCCGTACCAGCTCGGCCCCATGGGCACGTGCATCGAGGGGGAGTTCGAGGAGGTCATGGACGTGGTCAACCGCTGCTTCGAGGCCCTCAGGCAGGGCGGGCACGAAAGGATTTATTTGACGATCAAGGCCGATTGGCGCAAAGGCCGCCAAGGCGGCCTCGCCTCCAAGACCGAGGCCGTCGCAACCCACTTGCGGAGCGACACATGAACCGTATCATTCCCGCCGCCCTGCTGCTGTGCGCCCTGTCCGCCTGCGCCCCGGCGCGGTCGGTGGACGATCAGCAGATGGCCCAGGCCAACGCCGTTGCCGACATAAACGCCATCAAGTCCAAACAGCAGGAGACCAGGATGCGCCTGGAGGAGCTGGAATCCCGCCTGGGCGACCGTGGCGACGCCAACTCCCTGCAGGACCTGAACGCCCGCGTCTCCCGCCTGGAGGAGACCGTGGCGCGCATCGCCGCCACCCTGGGCGTGGACACGGGCGCACGCGCCCCGTCGGCCCCGCCCCAGGGGGCCTATCCCTCGCCCGGCTATCCCTCCGGGCCTTCCGTGGCCCCCTCGGCCCCGCCTACCGGGGCGTATCAGAGCGGTCCCTCCGGTGGCAGATACCCCGACACCTACCAGGGCGGCTACGTCGCCCCGTCCGGCAACCCGGGCTACCGCTCCGGCACCCCGGCCTACGACGACGAGGACAGGCCCCCCAACCTGCCGCCGGCCTCCGGCCGCTATCAGGAGCCAACCACCACGGACCCGGCCGAGGCGGTCTACAACATGGCCATGGAGAGCTTCAACCAGCGCGACTACGAGCGGGCCAACAGCCTCTATTCCGAGCTGCTCAAGAGCTACCCCAACTCCAGGCAGGCCCCGGGCGCGCTGTTCTGGCAGGCCGAGATCAACTTCCAGCAGGGCGACTTCGCCCGCTCCGCCCTGCTCTGCCAGGACCTGATCCAGAAGTATCCCAGCAGCACCATGGTCCCGGCGGCCATGCTCAAGCAGGGCCTGGCCTTCCGCAAGCTGAACAAGAACCAGGCGGCCAAGATCCTCTTCCAGGACGTGGTCCAGCGCTACCCCAACAGCCCGGAGGCCCGCAGCGCCCAGATCCAGCTGCGCGAGATCAAGTAGGCCCGGCGTGCAGCTCCTGATCGGCACGCCCAGCTACGACGGCACGGTGACCATCTCCTACATGCGCTCCGTGCTGGAGACCCTGGACTTGTTGAGCGGGAAAGGCGTGCGCGTGGGTTTCGAGACGCCCTCCTACGAGAGCCTGATCACCCGGGCCCGCAACACCATCGCCAACGCCTTCCTGCGCCAGCAGGAGTACACCCACCTGCTCTTCATCGACGCGGACATCGGCTTCGAGGCCCAGACCGTGCTGCGCTACCTGGAGGCCGGCAAGGACGTGACCTGCGGCATCTACCCCGTGAAGCACCTGGATATCGCCAAACTGCGCCGCATGCCTGAGGACATGAGCGACCTGGAGGCCGAGGCCGCCGCCCTGCGCTACACCGTGAAGTTCAGGAAGGGTTTCCCCGTGGACGACCACGGGCTGATCCCCCTGGAGTACGGCTCCACGGGGTTCATGCTCATCAGGCGGCACGTGCTGGAGGAGATGGCCAGGGCCTATCCGCAGCTGCTGTATCACAACAGCTTCATCAATTCAGAGGACGAGCAGTACGACAACTACGCCTTCTTCGACACCATGATCCACCCCGAGACCCGGGACTACCTCCCGGAGGACTACGCCTTCTGCAAGCGCTGGACGGACATCGGCGGCGTGATCCACGGCGACGTGATGAGCCGCTTCACCCACTCCGGCGGGCGCGTGTACGAGGGCAACTTCCCCTGCCTGCTCCGGGGCCTGCAGGAGGAGTAGCCGCGCCGCGCGGTTCATTCCGAAGCCAGCAGGGCCTCCATGTCGCAGCCGTAGGTTTTGCGGCAGTGCTCGGCGAAGGTCTGCCTGAAATCGGGCGACTCCAGGCGCTCCTTGATGAGGTGGTCCTCCAGCTGGAGGGAGCGCTCCAGCTCCTGCAGGTCGCACTTGAGCAGCTTGCGGATGGCCAGCAGGTTGGAGGGCGAGCCCGCCAGGTTCTGGGCCACGAACTCAATGGTTTCCTGCTCCAGACGGGCCGCCGGCACGATGCGGTCGATGAGCCCGAGCTGCAGGGCCTCCTCGGCGGAGAAGCTCTTCCACTGCAGCACCTCGGTGGCCTTGCGCACCCCGAGCAGCCTCGGCATGAAGTAGCCGCTGCCCTTGGTCACTATGCCCAGGGCCGCGTTGGGGTTCTCTATCACCGTGTCGTCGGCCGCCAGGCGGTAGTCGTAGGCCAGGCCCAGGTTCAGGTTGAAGAGCGACATGGTGCCGCGCCCGGCGTACACGGTGACGCTGTTGAGGGCCGAGAGGGTCAGCATGAATTTGTTGACCACGTTGATGAGCATGTCCATGGCCTTCTCCCGCGAGGCCGAGAGCGCCTTGCACAGGAACCTGCCGTGCGCGAGCTGGCCCGCCTCGCCAGGGTGGCCGAAGACCACCAGGGCCTTGAAGGCCCGGCTGGCCAGCATGGATTCGAGATATTCGTAGAACGAGAAGACGCTGGCGATGTCCTTGGCCACGTGCAGCATGTGCCGCTTCTTCCTGATGACCAGCACGCCGTTTTCCAGGGTGGATGTGAACAGCTCGTTGTCGGTGGTGAGGTTCGCATGGGTCTTCATGGTTTGCTCCCGCAGTCATGAGCTTGCGCCAGGGCGGAGTGCCCGGGTCTTTCGGCCCCACCATAGCCTCAAACTGCGCTGGTCGTGAAGTGAAGTTTTTTAAATACGTAGTGTTACGGCACGCGAAGAATTCTGCCTCAATGCAGAAACGGAGCACGCGGCTGAATGTGGGGTTGCAAGGGCCGGGCAACAGTTCTACAAACCTCCCCGTCAA
Source organism: Fundidesulfovibrio soli (assembly GCF_022808695.1). Taxonomy (NCBI): domain Bacteria; kingdom Pseudomonadati; phylum Thermodesulfobacteriota; class Desulfovibrionia; order Desulfovibrionales; family Desulfovibrionaceae; genus Fundidesulfovibrio; species Fundidesulfovibrio soli. The sequence goes on along the minus strand of NZ_JAKZKW010000015.1, from coordinate 57,577 downwards.
AAGAGCTTTCCGCCCATCCCCGGAATCTGGAGCGCCCCAGTGAATCTCACCCCCATCCAGCACGACGTCCTCAGGGAGTTGATCAACATCGGCATCGGCAAGGCTGCCGGGCTGATCAACCAGATGGTCAAGGCCCACGTGCAGCTGGACATCCCCGAGATTCTGGCCTGGGACTCGCAGGACTTCGGAGACTTCCTGGCCCAGCGCGGAGAGACCCCCCTCTCCTCGGTTCGGCTGGGCTTCAAGGGCGGCTTCAGCGGCTGGGCCGGGCTGCTCTTCCCCAAATCCAGCGCCAACTGGCTGGTGAACCAGCTGGTGGGCGGCGGCTTCGACACCACCACGATGGACATGGACTCGCTCTACGTGGGCACCATCCAGGAGGTGGGCAACATCGTGCTCAACGGCGTGATGGGGGCCATCGTCAATGTGCTGGGCCTGCGGGTGGACTACTTCCCCCCCGATTACCAGGAAACCAGCCTGCGGCGTCTCTTCACGCCGCAGCTCGACCAGCGCAACATGGTGCTCCTGATCAAGACCCGCCTCGCCCTGGAGTCGGGCGTGGTGGAAGGAGAAATCATCATCATCTTCCAGGTGGCCACCTTCGAGAACCTCCTGGCTTCGATCGACGCCATCATCGAGCGCGGGACCCTCTCGTGAACGGCCTTCTGCGCGACCCCGGGGAGCTCGACGAGGAAGCGGCCTTCCGGCACATGGACTTCCTGCCCCTGGGCATCCTCGTGCTCGACCAGGGCATGCGCGTCCGCTTCTTCAATTCCTGCCTGGAGTTCTGGTCCGGCCTGCGCAGGGACAAGGTGCTCGGCCGCCGGGTGCAGGAGGTCTTCCCCAACCTGGAGCGGGGCACGGTGCTGTCCCGCCTGGAGGACATCTTCCTGGGCGGGCCTCCGGCCGTGTTCTCCTACCACCTGCACAACCACCTGATCCCCTCCCCCCTGCCCGACGGGAGCCTGCGGCTCCAGCACGGGGTGGCCTACGGCGTGAAGGGGCAGGACGGAGACGTGGAGCGGGTGATCCTCTCCCTGCAGGACGTCACTGAGCTGCACAACCGCCTGCGCGACAACCTGCGCATCACCAGGGAGCTGGAAAACGAGATCGAGAACCGCAAGGCCATGGAGGCCAAGCTCATCGAGCTGGCCACCAAGGACCACCTGACCAGGCTGGACAACCGCCGGGCCTTCTTCGACCGGCTGGACGCCGAGATCCGCCGGTCCCGGCGAACGGGCAACCCCCTGGCGCTCATCGCCATGGACCTGGACCGCTTCAAGTCCATCAACGACCGCTTCGGCCACCAGGTGGGCGACGACGTGCTCAGGAATTTCGCGGAGGCGGCCTCGCAGGGTCTGCGGGCCTCGGACGTGCTGGCGCGCACCGGCGGCGAGGAGTTCTTCATCATCCTGCCCTCCGCCTGCAGCGGGGACGCCGCCCGGGTGGCCGAGCGCATCAGGAAGTCGGTGGAGGCGGGCACGCACTTAACGGACAACGGCGACGAGGTGCGCTACACCGTGAGCCTGGGCGTGGCCAGCCTGCACGAGAGCATGGACATGTACGCCCTGCTCTACCGGGCGGACCAGGCCCTCTACGCGGCAAAAGCCGGCGGGCGTAACCGCGTCCATGTGGATTCCGGCGCGCCGGAGCCTTCCCCGCCGCAAGCCTGAGCTCCTCCCGGCCTCCTCCCCGCTCAGCGCTCCGGATGCAGCAGGCGCAGGACGTGGCGCGGATCCACGATGAGCGACATGCCGCCCTCGTCGTTGAGCGCGGCCCCGAGAAAACAGCCGCCCGCCGTCAGGGGCCGGTCCAGCTGCTTGACCATCACCTGGGCGAGCCCCGGCACCCCGTCCACGCAGATCCCGAACACGGCCCCTCCCAGCCGGGCCGCCACCATCGTGAGCGACTGGCTGCGCTCCCGCAGGCCGAAGTACACGTCCAGGGCCAGACAGGGGCATTTGCGCCCGAACAGGCTGAAGTTGCCCAGGTGAGCCGCGGTTCCCGGCTCCATGCCGGAGCCTTCCTGGCAGTGCAGCACGCACTCCAGGGGCAGGAAGTACTGCTGGTCCGCCACGCTCAGCCGCAGGCACTCCATGAGGGTGAGGGCCACGGGCAGGCGCAGGGTGAAGCATGTGCCCCGTCCCGGTTCGCTTTCCACCGCCACGGAGCCGCCCAGGGCGGCCAGTGCGGCGCGCACCGCGTCCAGGCCCACGCCGCGGCCGGAGATGTCGTCCACCGCCTCGCTGGTCGTGAGCCCCGGAAGAAACACCAGCTCCAGCGCCTCATGGGGCGTCGGATCATGGCCTTGTGGCGCCAGCCCCATGCCCCTCGCGCGCTTGAGCACGGCCTGCGGGTCGATGCCAGCGCCGTCGTCGCTGACGGCGATGACGATCTCCCCGCCTTCCTGCCGTGCGTCCAGAGACACCACTCCGGTGGGCGGCTTGCCCGCCAGGGCGCGCTGCTCCGGGGTCTCCAGCCCGTGCCCCACGGCGTTGCGCAGCAGGTGCACCAGGGGCACGTTAAGCTTCTCCACCACGGTCTTGTCCAGCTCGGTCAGCTCGCCGGACACGCGCAGCTCCGCGCTCTTGCCCGTGCGCACGCTCACGTCGCGCACGATGCGCCGGTACTTGGGCACCACGCGGGAGAAAGGCATCATGCGCATGGCCAGCACGCTCCGGCCCATGGCCGCGTTCCGGCCGGCCAGCTCGTCGGCCAGGGCGGCGTACTCGTGCAGGCCGTCGCGCTGGGCCAGGGCGGCCAGGCGGGACTGGAGCAGCATGATCTCGTTGGCGTGGCCGATCATCTGGTCCAACTGCTCGGCCTGCACGGTGAAGTCACCGGCGCCGCGCTCCTGGGGCTGAGGCTCCTCCTGGGGCGCGGGCCCGGCGCATGCGGCCCTGGCTGCGGGCTGCCCCGACCGGGCGTGGGCGGCCACGTCCTCCAGCAGCCCGGCGAACAGCCCCCCCCGCAGGGAGGTCATCGGAGCATCCTGCCCGCTCTCCACGGCCTGCTTGAGGGCGTCCAGCACAACCAACAGGCTGGTGACGGCCCCGGGCGAGAGGGTCCGCCCCTCGCCGCGCAGGCCGGAGAGCGCGTTTTCGACGCTGTGGCAGAGCTGGGAGAGACCGGTGAGCTTGAGCGAACCCGCGTCGCCCTTGACGGTGTGAACTGCCCTGAACAGGACCTCCAGGGCGGACCCTGCGGGGGAAGACGGGCTCGATTCGAGGTCGAGCAGGGCCGTTTCAGCCTGGGCGAGCTGCTGCAGGCTGCTCAGCCTGAAGATTTCAAACAGAGCTGATTCGTCCATGACGTTCTGGGTCCGGCGGCCCCGGGGGAGGGAAGGCGCTGCCCGCGCTCAACGCGTTCCGAGCAGCTGGAGGACGGCTTCGCGGAAGTCGGCTTCCTCCACGGGCTTGTTCAGGAGCCGGGCCGCTCCCAGCTCCTCGCAGCGCTGGCGCGTGGTGGACTGGATGTCCGCCGTGACCACCAGGGTCGGCGCCTTCCGCCCGGCCTTGCGGAGCTCTTCAAGAACCTCCAGCCCGCTGCGCACGGGCATGTTCAGGTCCAGGACGATGAGGTCAGGATCGGCGGCCAGGCCGATGTCCAGGCACTCCTGCCCGTTGGAGGCTTCGAGGGGTTCGCACCCCATGTCCTTCACGAGCTTGGTGAGCACGAAGCGTTGAAACATGGAGTCGTCAGCGATGAGGATCTGCGGCATTGGGTGCACCATCGGGCGGAACCGCCCCCTGAAAACGTGGCGGAACAGTAGCGGCTATTCCCCCCGGCGGCAAGCGGCCCGGCGGAAGGCGTCCTGACGGCGGCCCCAGGGCTAATCCTGGGGCAAGGCATGCATCTGGATCTTGCGGATGGCCGCGCGCGTGGCGGACATGGCCCGCATGTAGTCCGCGTCGTCGGCGGTCTGGCCCATGGCGTCCTTGAAGGACTCGTAGTCCAGCCCCTCTCCCTCGGCCCGCATGATCCCGCCCCACTGCTCCCTGGGTATCTGGATGCGGAAGCGGTAGTCCGCTTCGGGGAAGACCATGATCTCGGCCTGGACGCCGTGGCGGGCCATGAGGTTCTCCAGGTGCTCGCGCCTGCGGGCGCGCACGGCCACGTCTCCGGGCTTGCAGAACGGGGTGACGGACAGGGAGAAGAAGCCGTCTCGGGTGAATATCCACATGGCGTGCCTCCTGGGGGGCGCGCCGCGCCAGGAGGCACGGCGGTTCCCACATCATACCGTCCGGCGCGTCTCCGCGTCAACGGCGCTCCGGTCCGCGCGCTGGGCCGGCCGCCGGAATCCTCCGGTTTCGCTTCCTGTTCCGGGGCGAAGTGGGCTAGCATCGAGCCGCGCCGGGAGCAGCCGCCCCGGCCGAGACATCTCGACGGAGCCTTCATGAGCTGGTTCACCCAATTGTTTCTCGCCCACGGCGCGGCCCAGGCCGTGGTCGTTCTCGGCCTGGCGGTGGTGCTTGGCCTGGCCCTGGGGCAGGTGCGCGTCTGCGGCATCCGCCTGGGCGTGGGCGGCGTTCTTTTCAGCGGCCTGGCCCTGGGCCACTTCGGCCTGTCCCTTGAGCACGAGGTGCTGGAATACGCCCGCGAGTTCGGCCTGATCCTCTTCGTCTACTCCATCGGGATGCAGGTGGGCCCCGGCTTCGCGGACTCGCTGCGCCGCAGGGGCTTCCGCCTCAACGCGGTGGCCACCCTGATCGTGCTGCTGGGGGTGGCCGTCACCGTCTGTTTCGCGGTCTACGGGGGCATCCCCCTGCCTTACGCCGTTGGCCTGTTCAGCGGGGGCACCACCAACACCCCTTCCCTGGCGGCGGCCTCCCAGGCCTTCAAGGAGGTGGCCCCCGCACTGGCCGAGCAGGCCGTGGGGCAGGCCGGGCTGGGCTACGCCGTGGCCTACCCCTTCGGCATCTTCGGCATCATCCTGGTGATGCTGCTCATCCGCGCCCTGTTCCGCATCGACCCCGCCGAGGAGCTGCGCCAGATGCAGGAGCAGGCCCTGGCCCTCTCCCCGCCGCTTGAGACCATGACCCTGGAGGTGGCCAACCCCAACCTGGAGGGGCTGGCCCTGGGCTCCGTGCCCGGCCTGGCGGAGATGGGCGTCGCCATCTCCCGAACCATGCTCGCGGGTCAGGTGAGCGCGGCCGCCCCCGGCACGGTGCTGCGCTCCGGGATGCTGCTGCACGCCGTGGGCCGCCCGGCCGACCTGGAAAAGCTGCGGGTGCTCGTGGGGCCGCGCTCCGAGACGGATCTGCCCCAGGTTCCCGGCCCCCTGGCCATCGGGCGCTTCGTGGTCTCCCGCCGGGATGTGCTCGGCCGCAGCGTGCCGGAGCTGGCCCTGTCGCAGCGGTACGGCGTCACCGTGACCCGCGTCACCCGCGCGGGCACGGAGCTGGCCCCCGGGCCGGAGCTGCCCCTGCACATGGGCGACACGGTGCAGTGCGTGGGCCAACCGGAGCAGCTCGCCGCTGCCGAAGCGGTGCTTGGCAACTCCGCCAAGGAGCTGGAGCACCCCCAGGTGCTGCCCATCTTCCTGGGCATCCTGCTGGGCACGGTGGTGGGCGCCATCCCCGTGGCGCTTCCGGGCCTGCCCTCGGGCATCAAGCTGGGCGTGGCGGGCGGGCCGCTGCTGGTCTCCATCCTTTTGTCTCGCCTGCACCACTTCGGGGGCATGGTCTGGTACATGCCCGCCAGCGCCAACCTGGTCCTGCGGGAGGTAGGCATCTGCCTGTTCCTGGCCTGCGTGGGGCTCAAGGCCGGGGACCGCTTCGTGGGCGCGATCACCAGCGGGGACGGCCTCTACTGGATGTTCGCCGGGGCCTGCATCACCTTCCTGCCGCTGCTCGTGGCCGGGCTCATCGGGCGCATCTTCCTCAAGTGCAACTACGCCTCCATGTGCGGGCTCTTCGCGGGCAGCATGACCGATCCCCCGGCCCTGGCCTTCGCCGGGCAGATGCTCGGCAGCGACGCCCCGGCCGCGGTGTACGCCACTGTGTACCCCCTGGTGATGATCCTGCGCATCCTGGCGGGCCAGCTGCTGGTGCTCCTGCTGGCTTCCAGCCTCTGAGCGGCGCCTGTTCCGCACTGCGAGGTTGTGGGTGGAGGGCAAATCCGCTAGGGTCCAAACTTTGCACATCATCGACCATCTGGAGGCCATCGTGCGGTTCAGCGCCAGAATGGCCGGCGTTCGCCGGTCCTACATCCGAGAGATCCTCAAGGTCACACAGAACCCCGAAATCATCTCCTTCGCGGGCGGCCTGCCCAGCCCCGACCACTTCCCGGCAAAGGCCTTCGCCCGCGCCGCCACCGAAGTATTGGAGGACAGCGGCCCCCAGGCCCTGCAGTACTCCATCACCGAGGGCTACCCCCAGCTGCGGGAGTTCATTTCGGAGCGCTACAAGAGCAAGTGGTCCATGGACGTACCGGTGGACAACATCCTGATCACCACCGGCTCCCAGCAGGGGCTGGACCTGATGGCCAAGGTGATGCTCGACGTGGGCGACGACGTCCTCATCGAACGTCCGGGCTACCTGGGGGCCATCCAGGCCTTCTCGCTCTACGGGGCCAACTTCCTCACGGCCTCGCTCGGGCCCCACGGCATCGACCTGGTGGAGCTTGCCGAGCAGCTGCGCGCCCGGCCCAAGATCTTCTACGCGGTGCCCAGCTTCCAGAACCCCTCCGGGGCCACCTACGACGCCCACACCCGCCGCGAGGTCGCCCGCCTGATGGAGAACAGCGACACCATCCTCGTGGAGGACAACCCCTACGGCGAGCTGCGCTTCAAGGGCGAGGACGTCCCCCCCATCCGGGCCTTCCTGGACGGCGAGCGCATGGCCCTGATGGGCTCCTTCTCCAAGATCGCCAGCCCCGGCATGCGCATCGGCTGGATCGCCACGGGCAACGAGCTGATGCACAAGCTGGTCACGGCCAAGCAGGCCTCGGACCTGCACACCTCCATCTTCGCCCAGCGCGTGCTGCACCGCTTCCTGGAGACCAACGACCTCGACGCCCACATCGCCACGATCCGCACGGCCTACGGCGAACGCCGCGACGTGATGGTTTCGGTCATGAGGCGCGAATTCCCCGAGGAGGTCCGCTTCACGGAGCCCGAAGGCGGCATGTTCCTCTGGGGCGAGCTGCCCAAGGACGTGGACTCCGAGGAGGTGTTCAACAAGGCCATCGCCAACAAGGTGGCCTTCGTGCCCGGCCGCCCCTTCTACGTGGACGGCACGGACAACGCCTTCCGGCTCAACTTCTCCAACTCCACGCCGGAGCGCATCGAGGAAGGCATCACCCGCATGGGCCGCTGCCTCAAGGAGGTGCTGGCCAAATCCTCCAAGGGCAAGGCCGCACCCGCCAACGGCGCCGCGCTGGACATCTAGCCGGGGCGCGGTGATAGAACGCGAAAGGCCGGGGCGAAAGCCCCGGCCTTTTTTCGTTCGCCCCGCACTTGCTGGGAACCGGACTGACGCGCTGTATCCACAGACGAACACGGCTCGGGGGGCTTCACCTTTGGCCCTTGCATCCGTGTGGCCGCGAGAAGGATGCAGGCCCGGTGGCCCCCGGAATCCTCCAGGCACAGGTTCGAAGGCCCGGCCGGCAGGCCTTCCTTTGAACCAGGGACAATTCCGCCCCCCCGTTGAGAGCGTGCGCCAGCAACGGGTCCGCAAACCCCGGCCTGAACCCACCTGTAAGATTTGCCAGGTGACGCCCTCCCGCGGTTTTCCTAAGGAATGACCCAATCCCGCTCTGTTGGCGGATGTGGATGGAATGCAGCAAAGCGCGCCTGGCCAAGCCCCTTCCGGGTTGCGTCTGGCGGCACAACAACGAAGAGCGCATGACATGGATATTCTCACAGCCATACTCTTGGTGCTTGTCGCTGTAGCCGTCTATTATTTCAGGAGGCAGATCACGAAGGCCAAGATTGACATTGAATACAAAGAACTTGAGCTTCACACGATCAAGTCGCTACGGCATTCGTTTGCAAAACGTGGTGCCGGCAGCAATTCAGGCACAAAAATGCATCATTCGCAATCCATCATGGCCGGCGGCAGCAGCCTGGAGTTGCGCGGGCCACGGAACAACACCTAATGCACCGCTCGCACGAACTTGAAACCTCTCAAATCAATCAAAGTCTATAATTCCATTCCGTAACGCAATAGCAACGACTTGCGCCCGATTGACCGCGTCAAGCTTCTGCATGATATTATTCACATGGAAATTGATCGTCGACTCGCTCACCTTCAAGATTTCTGACATCTCCCATGAACTTTTTCCTTCTTTAAGCCACGACACAACTTCCTTTTCCCTCTTGGTCAACAAACCGCTGGCGGACATTGCCGCTTGCGCATGCAACACGTTGCTCAGTGCGACATGGATGAACGGCGTCAAATATTCTATCAGCCCGGAAATATGTTCGCAGTTTTTATTGAAGTTCCAAACAAATGAAATCATGCTCGGCTTTTTAAAGAGGCCAAAACCCTTCGCGCCACAGGAGTAGCCGTTGAGCAAATTGAAGTCATGCGCAAAGGACAACAATTTTCTGGGATTGTCATACTTCTTGTACGTCTCGCGCCAGCACTGCGTTTTGTAGTATCTAAAATTCTCCTCAACAGTCACATCGATGCTGTACATTTTTTGCTCAGCATAAGCGGAGATCCACTGTTCCGTAAAATTGATATTCAGCAGATCATAGCCAACGACCGCTCCGCTATTGTCGAGAGTGACCAACCCTGAGGTGGCAAAATCATACGGGATTATGCTGTTGAGTGATTTTATGATCGATATGTATGTCTCCCTTGAATCTGCTGTTATGAGTTTCTGAATGGTTTCCAGTAGAAATGTCGCCTCATGTCCAGGAAGAAATTCCAACGGATACGGCATGCCGACATCCTTCCAAGTCAATTTGCAGCGCAACTGATGGCCGCACTGCGGCATGAAAAGCACATGTTCAAAGTGTTCCCGAATGGGTACGCCAGGCTGCGGCATCTAAACCAAACTCATAGGATTAATAGCTGCTTCGCTGAAGATATGCAAACCGACAGGCCCGGTCGGCCAGTCGGGCCCATTGAAGATCCCACCCTGTGAAGAAAGTGGGTACAGCGCGCAAGTTCGTACTCGCGACACCCCCCGGCTATCCGTAACGCAGGCTGTCATTTTCCTGGAACCAACAACCGCGGCCCAGTGGCCAGCGACGCATGTGCCCCCCCCCGCACCGCCTGGCGGCATCATCACCCATGAGCATCTTCTTGTGACGCCAGACAGCTCAGCTGTGACCAACCATTGAAAAAACAAAAGGGCTCACGGCGACCAACCGCAAGCCACTGATATTAACAACCTTTGCGTGAGAGGCTGGCTCTATCCCTCTAAACCCCGTTCACGCGCCAGCAGGGCAACAGGCGGGAAGAACCAACGAAATTATTGCATTACCACCCACGGAGCTGCAAAATATGCACTGGGGCGCAGGAAGCGGTGGCGAGGAGCCCTCTCCTTCTGACGCCAAGCGCGGAACCAGGGCTACGGGGACTGGTTGCCTTCGCTCCCTGTTCCCAGGCCGCTCCCGTTCGATCATGAGCCGGTTTTGCTGTGCGGCTTCCGACAGTGGCCAGGCCTTACGGTTTCAAACTTCGGGGTGCGGTTTCTCACGTCTGAACACTGCGGCATCCGGGAAGGAGACCTCATGATCACCACGACCTTATTTCCTGGCCGTTATGTCCAGGGCGCCGGGGCGCTCAGCCGTCTCGGCTCGGAGCTCTCCCGATTTGGAAACCGGCACTTCCTGATATCTTCCCCCCACCCCCTCGAGCATCTGCTGCCAGCCGTGTTGCCGAGCCTGGATGAGGCCGGGGCGGTACGCACGGAGCCGTTCGGCCGGGAATGTACGGATCATGAAATCGAACGCCTTGTTTCCCTGGCCCTGGACTTCAAGGCGCAGTCCGTGACCGCCGTCGGAGGGGGAAAGACGCTGGATACGGCCAAGGCCGTGGCTGCCCGCGCCGGAGTCCCCGTGGCTATCGTGCCCACCATCGCCTCCACGGACGCGCCATGCAGCTCCGTCTGCATCGTCTACACCCCGGAAGGCGTCTTCCAACGGGTGGAGTTTTTGCCCCGCAATCCGAATCTTGTCCTGGTGGACACCGCGGTGGTGGCCCAGGCCCCGGCGCGGTTCCTCATGGCGGGCATGGGCGACGCCCTGGCCACCTGGTTCGAGGCCGAATCCTGCCGGATCAGCCGAGCGAAGAACATCGCCGGCGACGCGGGCTCCATGACCGCGCACGCTCTGGCCTGCCTCTGCTACGAGACCGTTCGGGACTGGGGCCAGGCCGCCCTCACGGCCTGCGAGGCCGGCGTGGTCACCCCGGCCCTGGAGCGGGTGGTGGAGGCCAACACCCTTCTGAGCGGCCTGGGTTTCGAGAGCGGCGGCCTGGGCGCCGCCCATTCCATCCACAACGGCCTGACGGCCCTGCCCGAGGCCAGAAGCCGGCAGCACGGGGAGAAGGTGGCTTTCGGCGTCCTGGCTTCCCTCTTCCTGACGGACAAGCCCGTGTCCCTCATGGATGAGGTCTACGCCTTGTGCGAGGCCGTGGGGCTGCCGACGACCCTGGCCGACTTGGGTCTTGATGGAGTGACGGACCACGATCTTCTGCGCGTCGGGGAGAAGGCCTGCGCCGAAGGCGAGAGCATCCACAACGAGCCGGCGGAGATATCCCCCGCACTGGTGCGGGCGGCGTTGAAGGCCGCCGACGCCGAGGGCCGACGCCGCAAGCGCCAGCCGAGGGCCACGGGAGTGCCGGGCATGCGCGATTCTTGAACAGAGGAATTCCTGGCCGAGCCTCTCTAGGGGGACATCTCCCCGGGAAGGCCAAGGGTGATTCAACGCAGCGGGCACACCCGGCCCAGGTGTTGGATGAATAGAGTACCACGGTGTCCAGCGAATTGGATCAACTGCACCCTGTAACGGAGAGTCAAAAGCCAGGCCCGAGCGAATGGCTTGGGTTTTGAACCTACCTCCCGACCAGGGCCTTCACGCCGAAGTCGATCACCTGCAGCCTGTGCTGCGGAACTTCGCTCCGCCCCTTGTCATCCAGTTCCCGGAGCGTCAGGTAGGCGGCCACATCCGAAGGGTGAGTCAGCCCGGCGTTTCTGATTGCGCCATGAGTGGCTGCAGCGCCGCTGGTCACCGAGTCGGCCAGAGCCCGGCACCTGGCTTCCAATTCCTGGACCGCAGGTAAGTCCAACTTCTTCGCAGCGGGCGTCCAGAGCACCGCAACCTCCCTGAGGGAGTGCTCTTCCAGGGCCCTGGCGGTCTTGGAGGCCGACCTGGCCGTCGCCCCCCACAAGCTCAGCTGGCGAGGGCCGCCGCTCTTGCCGTGTTTGCCTCTGGGCGGCTTGGCGTCTTTCTGTTCGAAGCATCGCAGCATGGAGTTCCCCCAGGCTTGAAGTGCCGTTCCGGGCCTGGAGAAACTTATACCGAGGAGGCGCGAAGGCGGGCAAGCGGAGAAAAGGGGACAGGGGCGGGACAAAATCCGACCCAGCGAAAAAGGGCTCACGGCGATTAACCGTAAGCCCTTAATCTAGCTGGTCGGGATGAGAGGAGTTGAACCTCCGACCCCCTGAACCCCATTCAGGTGCGCTACCAGGCTGCGCTACATCCCGACGCGAAAGGAAGCGTTGAATAGCCCTGGAATCGGGGTCTGTCAATCAGGAATCTGCACGGAGGAAATATTTTTCCGTTTCTTTGCCGGGCGTGGCCCTGTATGCTCCGGTTGCCGCCCAGAGCGCGGCGACCGCGGAGGAGACAATGACCGGAACGGATCGCAACGCACCCGTGCTCGTCACCGGGGCCACGGGCTACGTGGGCGGCAGGCTCGCCCCCCTTTTGCTGGAGCGCGGCTGGCGCGTGCGCGCCGTGGCCCGCTCCCTGGACAAGCTCGGCTGCCGCCCCTTCGCCTCCCACCCCCGCTGCGAACTGGCCAAGGCGGACATGCACGACCCCGACTCCCTGCGCGAGGCATTGCGCGGTTGCCGCGCGGCCTACTACCTGGTGCACTCCATGAACCCCGCCACGAAGGACTTCGCCGCAGCCGACCTGGCCGCGGCCCGGACCTTCGCCCAGGCCTGCGCCGAGGCCGGGGTGGAGCGCATCATCTACCTCGGCGGGCTGGGCGACGAGCGCGACGCCAACCTCTCGCACCACCTGCGCTCCCGCCTGGAAACGGCCAAGGCCCTGGCCTCCGGCCCGGTGCCGGTGACGTTCCTGCGCGCGGCCATCATCCTGGGTGCGGGCAGCGCCTCCTTCGAGATCCTGCGGAACCTGGCGGAACGCCTCCCGATAATGATCACCCCCAGCTGGGTTCGCACCCTCTGCCAGCCCATCTCCATCCGCAACGTGTTGGAGTACCTGGCGGGCTGCCTGGAGCATCCCGAGACCGCGGGCCAGACCTACGACATCGGCGGGCCGGACGTGCTGGCCTACGGCGAACTGTTCCAGCTCTACGCCCAGGTGGCCGGTCTGCGCCGCCGGATCATCATCCCCGTGCCGTTCCTCTCCCCACGGCTGTCGCGCCTGTGGGTGCGGCTGATCACCCCGGTGTCTCCCTCCCTGATAACACCCCTGATCGAAGGACTGCGCAACGAGGTGGTCTGCCGGGAGAACCGCATCCGGGAGATCATCCCCCTGGAGCTGCAAAGCTGCCGCGACACCTTCGCCGCAGCCCGGCGGGATCTGGCCATGCGGCTGGTTCCCACCTGCTGGGCGGACGCCGGGGCCGCGCAGCCGCCCGAGTGGCTGATCTGCGGCGACGCGCCCTCCTCCGGCGGCCCCGTGTTCGACATGGGCTTCAAGGCCCTGCTGGACAGGCCGCCCCGGCTGGTCTGGCCCGCGCTGCAAGGCATCGGGGGCGAGAACGGCTGGTACTTCGCCGATATCCTCTGGAAGCTGCGCGGCCTGATGGACAGGCTGGCCGGAGGCGAAGGCCTGGGGCCCGGCAGGTGGCATCCGGGCGAACTGCGCCCCGGCGACGCCCTGGACTGCTGGCGCGTGCACGAGGCCAGCCCGCCGTCCCGCCTGACCCTGTTGGCCACCATGAAGTCACCCGGGGAGGCGGCCCTGGAGTTCACCCTCGCCCCGATGGAGGGCGGGCGCTGCGAACTGACGCTGCTGCCCCGCTTCCAGCCGCGCGGCCTGGCTGGCCTGGCCTACTGGTACGCCATGTATCTGCCGCACCTGGTGCTGTTCCCGGGGCTGATCCGCAGGCTGGCCCAGGCCGCCGGCGCGCGCGTGCTTCGCGGGCCGTGGCGCTTCAGCCCGCCATCCGCAGAGGCCTGCCAGCTGCCGGGGCGCAGGACAGGGCAGGGCTGACCTCCCTGAGCTGACAGGCCGGCGGGCGTTGCCTCGCGGGGGCATTGGGCGTATTCGGGGAACCACCCGTTCACTCACGAGGTCGCCATGAACATGATCCGGCTGGTGCTCGCGGCACTCATCGTCCTCGGCCTTGCCGCCCAGGCCCCCGCAGCCAAGAAATCGCCACCGCCCGCCGCCCCGCAGCAGGAGGCCGCGCCAGACCCCAACGCCCAGGGGCTCTACGATTTCTTCAAGGCCGAGACCAAGCCCTCGGCCAAGGCCCTGGATTTCCAGATCACCGGCGGCTACGCGGACCTGCGCACCGAATCGCCCGAGTCCTCGGGGCGCTACTTCATGGCGGGCAGCACCATCACCGCCGTGGCCCCGGACATTTACCGCCTGGACCTGACCTTCAAGAAGAAATACCAGCGTGACGTCATCGACTTGGTGCCGGAGTACTACTTCACGCAGCAGAAGTCGTATTACTTCTGGTACGACGGCGGCAAGAAACTGGTGTTCAAGATCGGCAGCGGCAAAAAGACGATCAATTTCGATAAGAAAGAGCTGACCAGCATCAAGGTCAAGACTCTGGAAACATACACCGTGGAGAAGACCAAGCTGGACATGAACGTGGTCTTCTCCGACGGTGGGTCGCAGATCTATCTGCTGCTGAAGTTCATTTAGGCCCCGGCGGCGAGAGCCGGGGGAAGAGCGGGGCCCTGCCCCGCACCCCGCCAGGGGGATGATCCCCCTGGACCCCGCAATAGTCAGCCCGGGAGGCGGAGCCTCCCGGGCTGAAATGTTGTTCGGGCGAGCGCCATGTGCGCTGGCCTGGGCGCGAAGCGGTTGGGGGTGCGGGGGAGTCACTCCGCTACCCGGCACTCTGGGCGGAGGGGCTCGGGGAGGCAGCGCCTCCCCGGCATGGTCAGCTCGATTAAGGGTAGCGCCCAGGCTGCCGAAGAGGACACGCCAGGTTTCCCGCTATCCTGCGCGGATACCGCTGGGTGCCGCGCTCCAACGCCCTGCCCGCCAGTGCGACCAGGGCGGAGCCCCAGGCCCGCTCGACCTACCCCAGATTCTTGGCCACGAAATCCCAGTTGACCAGCTTGTCCAGGAAGGCCTTCACGTAGTCGCCGCGCAGGTTCTGGTAGTCCAGGTAGTAGGCGTGCTCCCAGACGTCCACCGTGAGCAGCGGCTTCTGGTTGTTCACCAGGGGGTTCATGGCGTTGGGGGTCTTGACCACCTTGAGCGCGTCGCCGTCGGCGACCAGCCAGGCCCAGCCGCTGCCGAACTGGGTCGTGGCCGCGGTCATGAACTCCTTCACGAAGCCGTCGTACCCCCCGAAAGCGGCTTTGATCTTCTCAGCCAGCTTGCCCGTGGGTTCACCACCGCCGCCCTTCTTCATGCCGTTGAAATAGAAGGTGTGGTTCCAGGCCTGGGCCGCGTTGTTGAACAGGCCCACGGCGGCCGGATCCTTGGCGGCGTCCATGAAGACCTTCTCCAGGGTGAGCCCGGCGGTGGGCTTGCCTTCCAGGGCCTTGTTGGTGTTGTCGTAGTAGGCCTTGGTGTGTTTTCCGTAGTGGAAGCTCAGGGTCTTTGCGGAGATGACCGGCTCCAGGGCCTCGAGGGGATAGCCCAGCTCCGGCATGGGGAAGGTGACGCCCGGCCCGGCCTGGGCCCCGGCCACGCCGGGGAAGGCACTCGCCGCTGCCGTCACGGCTGCGGCTGAAACGGCCAGGGCGCCGAACTGGCGGCGGGTCATGCCGCCCTGCGAGGCTTCGTCATGTTCCGAGTGATTCATGGAGACCTCCGTAGTGGTGCGCAGAGTGAATTATGTTGAGCGGTTGCCCGGAAACAGCCGGGAAGGAACACCATGTATGCTCCATGAGGCACACCGCGGCCACTGTCAAGCGCGGACCGGTTTCCGGCTCGGAAAGGCCCGCGGCACGCCGTGAAGGCGCGCCTTGAGGTTCGCACGTCCGATGCCATTTGGGGGAGGGGGACACTGATGTTCGGGTGGCTCGTCCTGGCGGCCTGGCCCGGCGGGCACGATCCAAGCTGCCGGGCCTTCGGCCCTCTGGCGAAGCGCCAGCGCAAGATCAAGCCCGCCGGGCCGGACCGCCAGAGCGCGCATCGCAACCATGGATCGGGGTGGAAAAAGAAGCCGGATTCTTGGGACGGATGGCGGGCGGCATTGCCGTTGCCGCCCCGTCAAAGGCTGCCCGTCAAAATGAGCAGAACTTACTCCGGCCCGAATATGCGGCCATTGCAGCCGTCAGAAGACACGCTTGCAATCGGCCCGCGAAGACGGAAGGGGTTCCAAGGGGCATAGCCCCTTGGCCGCCGGAGGCTTCCCCTCCTGACGTTCTCTCAGTTCTACTCGTCGTGGTTGTGGGGCACGTCGCCCAGCGGGTGCACATGCACGTGGGTGTGGGGCGAGGCCGCCACGGCGTGCAGGTGCCCGTGGTCGAGCATGTAGTGCTCCGCGGCCACCTGCAGCAGGAAGTCCCACTCGTGGGAGACCACCAGCAGCCCCAGGTCCAGCCCGGTGAGCACCTCGGCCACGCGGGCCTTGCTCTCCGGGTCCAGGCCGGTGGTGGGCTCGTCGAGCAGCAGGGCCTTGGGGCGCATGGCCAGCACCCCGGCCAGCGAGGCCAGGCGCTTCTCCCCGCCTGAAAGGCGGTGCGTGAGCCGGGGGCCGAACCCGGCCAGCCCGACCATCTCAAGGCACTCCTCCGCGATCTCCTTGGCCTCGCGCGGTGAGCGGCCCAGGTTCAGCGGGCCGAAGGCCACGTCCTCGATGACGGTGGGACAGAAGAGCTGGTCGTCGGGGTGCTGGAACAGGTAGCCCAGCACGCGCCGGGCGCAGCGCAGGCCTTCCGCGTCGGAGCAGGTGGTGCCGTCCACGCGCACCGTGCCGCGCACAGGGCGCACCAGGCCCATGATGGTCTTGAGCAGGGTGGTCTTGCCCGAGCCGGTGTGCCCGGCCAGGCCCACGCGCCCGCCCGGCTCCAGCTTCAGGTTCAGGCCGGTGATCACTTCGCGGCCGAGGTAGCCGCAGTACAGGTCCTCGATGTCGATGAGCGTCATAACGCCTCCGTGAACAGCACCGCGCAGGCCAGGACGGCGCAGGCCAGGCACAGGGCGGTGTCCGCCGCGCGCCAGCCGCTGGTTCCCAGGCTGCGGAAGCGGCCGTCGAAGCCCCGACAGAGCATGGCCTGGTGGATGGCCCCTGCCCTGTCCATGGCCCGGATGAACAGCAGGGCCAGCAGCAGGGCGTAGGTGCTCCAGGTCCGGCGGCTGGTGCCTGGGTCGAAGCCGCGCAGCCTGGCCGCTGTGAGCAGCCGGTCCCACTCCCGGCGCATGAGCTCCAGGTAGCGGGCGGTCAGGGCCAGGATCAGGCAGAGCTTGTCCGGCATGCCCAGCCCAGAAAGGGCCGCGCCGAACTCCGCCGGGCTGAGCGGCCGCACCAGCCCCCAGAAGATGAGCATGATGGCGTTGCCCTTGGCGGTCATCAGCGCCGCCAGGGCCAGGCCCTCGCGGCTGAAGGGCCAGCCCGCCATGTAAAAGAGCGGCGACCCCGGCACCGCGAAGGGCACCGTGGCCAGAAGCCCCAGGAAGAAGACGTTGACCAGGGCCATGCGCCTGAGGAGCGGCCCGGGGCCGTCCCAGCCCAGGGCCAGGGCGGTGAGCCCGCAGGCCAGGGCCAGGCCCGCCCCGAGCCAGTTGTTGCAGACGGCGGCGGCCACGCAGAGGGCCACAGCCCCGGCCAGCCTGGAGCGGCCGTCCAATGCGGGTGCGGGAGCGGGTGCCGGGGCCACCTACAGGTACTCCGGGCGCAGGCGTTTGATGAAGCCCAGGATGAGCAGGGTGATGACGCCCTCCACGCCCATGAGCGCCAGGTGCGTCCAGAAGAACAGCCCGGCGAACAGGGCCAGTTCACCGCCGCTGGCCACCAGGGCCGTGTAGAGCAGCGCCAGGCTGCCAAGGATGGACAGCGCCCCGCACAGGAAGGCGGCCACCGGGAAGGCCGGGCCGCCCTTGCGCAGCAGCGGGCGCAGGGCCAGCCCAGTGAGGGCGGCTGGCAGGCCCATGACCACGGTGTTCACACCGAGAACCGTGAGCCCGCCGAACTGGAAGAGCAGCGCCTGGAGCAGAAGCCCCACGAAGATGGCCGGGAAGGCCGCCCAGCCCAGCAGCGCGCCCATGAGCCCGGAGAGGATCAGGTGCACGCTGGCGGGCCCCAGGGGCAGATGCACGAGGCTGGCGGCGAAGAAGGCCGCCGAGAGCACGCCGGTGCGCACCAGGGCCTCCCCCTCCAGCTTGCGGATGCCCACGCCCAGGCCCACGGCGGCCAGGGCCGCGCCCGTGGCCAGCACCGGGGCTGAGAGGATGCCTTCTGAGATGTGCATGGTGATACGTCCGGAGAGGCTTTGCTTGAAAATGTTGCGGTGAAGGAACCGCCCCGCGAGGGTTTCCCCCTTCGGGAGCCTGACCAGTACCCTGTGCCGCCTGCTTGGGCAAGCATACATTTTTCAGATTCGTGCCTCCAGGAAAAGCACCTGACTCGAAGGGATTTGTTGACATCGATGCAACCAAGTTGCATTACCCGGACATCCCAACGTGAGGTTCTCAGATGATCCGCGCATTTGCAGGCATCCTCGTCCTGCTGGCCTTCGTGCTCCTGGGCGTGGCCGCCCAGGCCGCACCCCTCGAAGTTGCGGTCAGCGTGGCGCCGCAGAAATATTTCATCCAGAAGCTGGCCGGGCCGCTGGCTCGGGTCTCCGTGATGGTCTCCCCCGGTGCGGACCCGCACACCTTCGAGCCGAAGGCCAGCCAGATGGCCCAGGTGGCCGGGGCTAGGCTCTACTTCGCCCAGGGCGTCGAGTTCGAGCAGGTCTGGCTGCCCAGGATGGCCGCCTCCAACAAGGGGCTGACCGTGGTGGACGCCACCGCCGGCATCGAGCTGCTGCCCCTCGAGGAGCACGGCCACGAGAAGGAGGTTGGGCACCAGCACGCCAAGCCGGCCTCCCCCTCCGGCAAGGAGACAGACCCCCACACCTGGACCTCCCCCCGCCTGGCCAAGGTGGAGGCCGCCAACATGGCCCGCGCCCTGATCCAGGCCGACCCGGCCAACGCCCAGGCCTACGAGTCCAACCTGGCGGCCCTGAACAGGGAGATCGACGCCCTGGACGCCGCCATCCGGGAGGCTTTGCGCGGCCTGCCCGAGGGGGCCTCCTTCCTGGCCTTCCACCCGGCCTGGGCCTATTTCGCCAGGGAGTACGGCCTGCGCGAGGTGGGCATCGAAGTGGGAGGCAGGGAGCCTGGGCCGAGGATCCTTCGCAAGATCATCGACGAATCCCGCAAGAAGGGGGTGAAGGTGGTCTTCGTGCAGCCGCAGTTCTCCCGCAAGGCGGCGCAGACCGTGGCCGAGGGCATCGGGGCCACCCTGGCCGTGGCCGACGACCTGGCCGAGGACTGGGCCGCCAACCTGCTCCAGGTGGCCAAGGCCTTCAGGGAAGCCGCCCGGTAGAGGCTCTGTAGCGGCCCGCCCGCACCCGAACCAAGGATGAACAGCCCCATGCAGCAACCCGCCATCGAACTCAAGGGCCTGAGCTTCGGCTACGACGGCCCGCCCGTGCTCGAAGGGCTGGACCTGAGCGTGGCCGGGGGCGAATACCTGGCCGTGCTCGGCCCCAACGGCGGCGGCAAGACCACGCTGCTCAAGCTCCTGCTGGGGCTGGAGCAGCCCACCGCGGGCACGGTGCGCGTGCTGGGGCAGGAGCCCTCGCAGGCCGCCCGCCTCGTGGGCTACATGCCGCAGCTCACGACGCACGGCCGCAACTTTCCCATCTCCGTGCTGCAAACCGCGCTGCTCGGGCGGCTGGACTCCCGCTCCTGGTGGCCCTGCTGGCCCCGCCGCGACAGGGACAAGGCCATGGAGTGCCTGGAGCGCGTGGGCGTGGCCCACCTGGCGGACAGGCCCCTGTCCGACCTCTCCGGCGGCCAGCGCCAGCGCGTGTTCATCGCCCGGGCCCTGGCCGGGGAGCCCCGGATGCTCCTGCTGGACGAGCCCACCGCCAGCGTGGACCCCGAAGGCCGCGCCTCCCTGCAGGAGCTGCTGGGCGAGCTGGCCAAGAGCCTGACCGTGGTGCTGGTCAGCCACGACCTCTCCGTGATCTCGCGTCACGTGACCTGCGTGGCCTGCATCAACCGCACCGTGCACTTCCACCCCAGGCCCGAGGTCACGCCGGAGATGTTCGGCATGATGTACCAGTGCGGCCCCCACGGCTGCCCCGTGGAGATGATCGCCCACGGCATCCCCCACAGGGTGCTGGCCCCGCACGAGGTCAAGCCGTGATCGACATCCTCTCCTACGATTTCATGCGCAACGCGCTCATGGCCGGGCTGCTGGCCAGCGTGGCCTGCGGGATCATCGGCACGCTGGTGGTGGTCAACCGGGTGGTGTTCGTGGCGGGGGGCATCTCCCACGCGGCCTACGGCGGCGTGGGCCTGGCCTTCTTCCTGGGCCTGCCCGTG
Source organism: Fundidesulfovibrio soli (assembly GCF_022808695.1). Classification (NCBI taxonomy): domain Bacteria; kingdom Pseudomonadati; phylum Thermodesulfobacteriota; class Desulfovibrionia; order Desulfovibrionales; family Desulfovibrionaceae; genus Fundidesulfovibrio; species Fundidesulfovibrio soli. Next base: position 37,686 of record NZ_JAKZKW010000015.1, on the reverse strand, counting down.
CTGCCGGTGACGGTGGCCTTCTCCCTGGGCGTGGCCGCGCTCATGGCCAAAGTGACCTTCGGGCGGCGGGAGCGGGCCGACACCGTGGTGGGCGTGCTTTGGGCCGCGGGCATGGCCTTCGGCATCATCCTCATGGACCTGACCCACGGCTACAACGTGGACCTCATGAGCTTCCTGTTCGGGTCCATCCTCTCGGTGCCCCAGTCCGACCTGTGGCTCATGGCCGGGCTGGACGCGCTGCTGGCCGTCGTGGTGGCCTTCGGCTACCGGGGCTTTCTGGCCATGAGCTTCGACCCGGAGTTCGCCGGGCTGCGCGGCGTGCCGGTCAAGCTCCTGCATCTGGCCATGCTCTGCATGATCGCGGTGTCCATCGTGATGATCATCCGGGTGGTGGGCCTGATCCTGGTGATCGCCCTGCTGACCATTCCGCCCTACCTGGCCGAGCGCGGCGGGCGCTCCCTTGGCGGGATGATGGTCACATCCGCCCTCTACTCCATGTTCTTCTGCCTGTGCGGCCTGGCCCTCTCCTACGCCTTCGACCTGACCTCGGGCGCGAGCATCATCGCGGTGGCCACGGTGTGCTTCTTCGCCAGCCAAGGCTTCAAGGGCAGGCGCGCCTGATGTGCGGCTCCTGCGATCCCGCGCGCCTGCTGGAGGGCGGCGGCCTCAAGGCCACGCCCATGCGCCTGCGGGTGCTCTCGGCCTTGCTGGGCGAAAGCGAGGCCCAGGGCGCGCCCGCCCTGCTCGAACTGCTGCGCCGCGAGGCCCCGGCGGACAAGGTGAGCCTCTACCGCACCCTGGAGACGCTCCTCCAGGCCGGGCTGGCCACCCGCCACGAGGCCGGGGACGGCAGCGTCCGCTACTGCGCCGCCGGGCCAGCCCACCCGGACCATCACCATTTCTACTGCCTGAGCTGCCGCAGGCTCTACTGCCTGGAGCAGGACGCCGTGAGCGTGGGCACCCATGTGCCCGGCGTGAGCCACGTGAGCGTGCGCCTGGACGGCACCTGCCAGCGCTGCCGCACGGGCGCGGGCGGCTGAGGTCGGTTCCGGGAAGGATTTTCGTTGCCCGTGGGTATGCCTCGGAGTACATGGAGGCTTGAAATCCCCACCAGCAGGAGACGCTCATGATCGACGACATCGCGCAACACCTCGGTGACAAGGCCGCCTACTACCTCGATCACGTCTGCAAAGCCGTTCCCCGGCACACCCTGCACCTGCCCGGCCCCGACGTGGTGGACCGCATCTATTCCCAAACAGACCGCCCCGTGCCCGTGCTGCGCAACCTGCAGGCCCTCGTGGGTTCGGGCAGGCTCGGCAACACCGGCTACGTGTCCATCCTGCCCGTGGACCAGGGCATCGAGCACTCCGCCGGGGCCTCCTTCGCGCCCAACCCCATCTATTTCGACCCGGAGAACATCGTGAAGCTGGCCCTGGAGGCCGGCTGCAACGGCGTGGCCTCCACCCTGGGGGTGCTCGGGGCCGTGGCGCGCAAGTACGCCCACAAGATCCCCTTCATCCTCAAGCTCAACCACAACGAGCTGCTCTCGCTGCCCGCCAAGGCGGACCAGATCATGTTCGCCCAGGTGGAGCAGGCCTTCGACATGGGCTGCGCCGCAGTCGGGGCCACGGTGTATTTCGGCGCGCCCGAGTCCACCCGGCAGATCCAGGAGGTCTCCCACGCCTTCCGCCGCGCCCACGAGCTGGGCATGGCCACAATCCTCTGGTGCTACACGCGCAACCCCGGCTTCGTGAAGGACGGCGTGGACTACCACACCTCCGCCGACCTCACCGGCCAGGCCAACCACCTGGGCGTGACCATCCAGGCCGACATCATCAAGCAGAAGCTGCCCACCAACAACGGCGGCTACACGGCCATCAAGTTCGGCAAGACCGACCCGCGCGTCTATTCGCAGCTGACCACCGCACACCCTATTGACCTCTGCCGCTATCAAGTGCTCAACTGCTACTCCGGGCGCATGGGGCTCATCAACTCGGGCGGGCCGTCGGGCGGCGCCACGGACATGGCCGAAGCCGTGATGACCGCCGTGGTCAACAAGCGCGCGGGCGGCATGGGTCTGATTTCGGGGCGCAAGGCTTTCCAGCGCCCCATGGAGGACGGCGTGCGCCTGCTGCACGCCATCATGGACGTATACCTTTGCAAAGACGTGACCGTGGCCTGATTGCCCGAATCACTGTCGCATGGGCTTGATTTTACAGGCGCTTCGTCCACTACCGACTCCTGCGGCTACTCAAGGTGACGCACTTCGGGAGGGGCTGCCTGGCCCCTCCCGCTAGCCATCCCATTTTTCCGGCCTTATATCTTATGAATGCCCCCGGTGGACAAGCTCAAGCAACCGGCATAAGCGACACGCCCACGGGCCGGACGACCCGCGCCGCAAGGCGCGGCACGGGGGCAGCGACATGAACAGGCGGACGCAGGCGGCAAGAAAACGCTTGCGCATTCGGCCTTTGGTAACCAGGCCTATTCCGGAAACGTCATCACTCAGAGGATCACAGCATGAAGCAGCACTGTCAGAAAACCAGTGCCCGATACAACGGCAGGATTCGCCCCGTGGAGGGGACCCTGCGCGAAGGAATCATGACCTGCCCCGCCACCCGGTTGTCCGTGCTGCTCGCGGCGCTGCTCCTGGGCCTGGCGCTGACGCTCGCGGCCCTTCCGGCCAGGGCCGCCCAGGACGGCGCGGAGGCCGCCGCCGCACCCGCGCCCGAGGCGACTTTGGAAGCCCCCAAGCCCGCGGCCACGGTCGCGCCGGACCGCAGCAAGGCCCTGCTCGCCCTGTTGGACAGGATGAAATCCAGCTACGCCTCTCTCAAGGACTTCACCGCCACCTTCCAGAAGCAGGAGAAGGTCGGCAACAAGATGTTCCGGGACGACCACATCGAGCTCAAGTTCCAGAAGCCCTTCAAGGTCTACATGAAATGGATGGGCGAGGCCAAGGAAGCCCTCTACGTCGAGGGGGAGTACAACAACAAGGTGCTGGCCCGTTGTGACGGCCTGCTGGGCCTTGCGACCTGGTCCTTCAGCCCGAGGAGCTCCGCGCTCATGCGCGAGAGCCGCCACCCCATCACCGAGGTCGGCTTCGGGTTCATCCTGGACGTGATGAACAAGAACATCCCCAAGGCCCACGAGAACGGCGACATGGAGATCGTCAAGATGGCCGACGACCAGTTCGACGGCCGCCCAGCCACCGTGGTCGAGGCCAAGTTCAAATCGAACGAGGGGCGCCAGTACTACACATCGCGCATCGTCTTCCACGTGGACAAGGAGTTCCTGCTGCCCGTGGGCATCGCCTGCTACGACGACAAGGGCGAACTTCAGGAGGAATACATCTACAAAAACCTGAAGCCCAACTCCGGCCTGACCGAAATGGATTTCTCCAAGGACAACAAGCAATACCGCTTCTAACGGCTGCCTCGGGCGCACAACCGCCGGCCCCGGCTTTGCGTTGTGCCTGAAACCGTTGTAGCGGTTTGGCTGTGATTTGTATGACAGATACTGCCGTACATGTAATACAAGGCGTACGTTTCACCCCTCTCGCCGCGCGCTGAGGCCCCCGGAGCAGTCCCCCAACATGTACGAATCCTTTCAGATCTTCGCCCAGATCTGCGTGGCCATCCTGCTGGAGGCCGCGCCGTTTCTGCTTCTGGGGGCGCTGGCCTCGGGCCTGTTCGAGGTGTTCGCCTCCAGGGACTGGATCGAGCGGCTCATGCCCCGCTCCCCCCTGGCGGGCGTGCTGGCCGGCACGGTGCTCGGGCTGATGATGCCCTGCTGCGAATGCGGCATCGTGCCCCTGGTGCGCCGCCTCATCGCCAAGGGCGTGCCCCCGGCCACGGCCATGACCTTCATGCTGGCCGGGCCGGTCATCAACCCGGTGGTGCTGGCCTCCACCTTCGTGGCCTTCCAGGGGGACCTGACCGTGGTGGCCCTGCGCTGCGCCCTTGTGGCAGCCGTGGCCGTCGCAATAGGGTTCTGCCTGCGCAACAAGGCCCCGGAGGACATCCTGCTGCCCGGCGCCGCGCCCGGGGCCGCCTGCGGCTGCGGCGACGAACCCGCGACTGCCGCCGGGGGGCTGTTCGGCTCCCTTGCCGACGCCGCGCCCCTCTCGGCGCTCAAGGGGCCAAGCCTGGGCTCCCGGCTGGAGCACGCCCTGCGCCACGCCCAGGGGGACTTCCTGGACATGTTCCGCATCCTCATTCTGGGGGCCATGGTGGCGGCGGCATTCAAGACCTTCGTTCCGGCGGGCTTCGTGAGCCTGATGCAGGGCGACCTGATGCTCTCGGTGGTGGGCATGATGGGCCTGGCCGTGCTGCTCTCCCTGTGCTCCCAGGCCGACGCCTTCGTGGCGGCATCCTTATCGGGCTTTCCCCTGGCCGCCCGGCTGGCCTTCCTGGCCCTGGGGCCGGTGCTGGACGTCAAGCTCGTGCTCATGTGGCAGGGGGCTTTCCGGTACAGGGTCATCAAGCTGCTGGTGCTCGTGCCCGTGGTCCTGGTCTTTTCAATCTGCATGCTGCTGGGAGCGGCCTTGAAGCTCTGGGGGCCGCAATGACGCCGCGCAAACTGCCCGCCACGGTGGAATCGCTGTGCCTGCTCGGCCTGGCCGGGTTCATGGTCTGGCTGCTGCTGGGCGGCGACTACTGGATGTATCTCAATCCGCGCTTCAGGGCCTTCACCTGGGCCGCCGCGGGTGCTCTGGCCCTGCTGGGCGTCTACGGATTGTGGCGCCCCTCGCCCAGGGCCGCCTGGCTGCGCGCCGGGCTGTACGTGTTCACGCTGGCCCTGTGCGTGGTGAGCGCGCTGGCCGTACGCGAGGGCACCGAGAAGATGGGCGTGGAGGCCCAGGCCATGCGGGAGGCGCAGACGCCCCTGGAACCGCGCGTGAAAAAACGCGGCGTGGAGTACATCCGCATCAACCTGGGAGAGCTGTACGACATCGTGGGCAAGCCCCGGCCGGAGCTCATCGGCCTGGATTACGCCGTGCGCGGCTTCGTTCGCCGCGCGCCCGAACTGGATGCCGAGGGCGAGTTCGTGCTCTACCGGGTGGCCCTCTACTGCTGCTACGCGGATTCCACCGCCGTGGGCTTCCGGGTGCGTCCGGCCAAGGGCGAAAAATTGCCGGAGAACGGGGCCTGGGTGGTGGCCTACGGAAAGCTCGATCGCATGGACCGCCCCAGGCCCGAGACCGGCGAAACCCTCGGCGGCTCGGCCTTCTCCTCCGTGCAGGAGGAGTACCGGATCGCGGCCACGCTCATCGAGACGGAGACCCCTCCCGGCATGGGCATGATGTACGAGTGGCACCCCGAGGAGCCCTACGCCTACTAGCGGTCCGGCCGGAGAATACCTGACGGAACAAGAAGCCCCGCGCACAACCGTGCGCGGGGCTTTCATCTTGTGATGAAGATGCCGGAATCAGGCCATTGATGCGGCGTCCAACTCGTCCAACAGGGCCTCGATCCTCCCGCGCGCCTTGAGCGCCTCCAGCCAGTGCGGGGGCAGGGCCTCCAGCCCGCGCCAGGCCCCCAGGACCATACCGATGATCATGTTGCGCGCGGCGGAATCGCCACCGGCCATGGCGGAGTCCACCAGGGCTTCGGCCGGGGAGTCCTGGTGGCGCAGGATCACCTGCGCCGTGGCCTGGAACGCGCCGTCGATGTGGCAGCTCTGGCCGAACCTGTAGATGGCGGTGAGGCAATCCGTGCCAGCCTGGTCCTGGGCGTCGGCGAACCACTGGTGCAGCGGGGAGCCGGGCAGCCTGCCCTCGAGAGCCCGGGCCATGGCATCTCGGGGGGGCGTCCCGCCCAGGACGGCTGCCGTGGTGCGGGCGAAGAACTCGGCAGAGTCCGCCACCTTGGAGTTGTTGTGGGTCATGGTGGTCTGGCGGCGGCAGGCGGCCACGAGCGCCTCCTCGTCATGGTGCAGCAGATAGACCAGCGGGGCGATGCGCGCAGCCCCGGCCAGCTCGTCGGAAATCGAGCCCGCGTCGCCGTATTCCCACCCGGCGGCCAGCTGGGTCAGGGTGTTGCGGGTGGCGCGGTCCACGTAGCTGGGGGCGCCCCCCTCGAAGTGGGCCCGCCAGGCGCGGGAGAAATCCTCGGGGTCGAAGCCCTTGGCCCGCGCCAGGGACTCGAGCAGCACCAGGGTCTGGTCGCCGTAGTGGGTGAAGTCTCCTGCCTGCTTGCCCGGGTGGTAGGAGTCTGGCCCAGGGGTCTTGAGCCTGTCGACGCGGCCGTGAGCCTCGGCCAGGAGCTGCTGGTCGTAAATCCAGTGGACGCCCAGGGCCAGGCTGTCCCCGATGAAGCTGGCCAACACCATTGCGCGCGCCGCGTCTGCCATTCCGAACCTCCAAGGTTGCGATTACGCTCCCTGTTACCCCCCCTGGCGGGCCGGGGCAAGGGGATAGAGCCTGAAAACGGTCGGGGGGGGGGGGGGGGGGGGGGGGGGGGCCCGCGCGCGGGGGGGGGTGGGGGGGGGGGGGGGGTGTGGGGGTAG
>NZ_JAKZKW010000015.1:9536-31166 GCF_022808695.1 Fundidesulfovibrio soli | reverse complement strand
GGGGGCGGGGCCAGGGTTATCCCCCCTCAAACGGGGGGGGCGGCGCGGCGGGGGGGCCCCCCCGCCCCTTGTGGTGGAGGAAGGCGAGGTGAAGACGGTTATCGGTTAGCCCAGGATGGCCTTGATGTCCTCATCCGGGGTTGTGATGGGCATGATGTTCAGCTTGTCCACCAGGACCTTCAGCACGTTGGGGGTGACGAAGGCGGGCAGGGAGGGTCCGAGACGGATGTCCTTGATACCCAGAGCCACCAGGGTGAGCAGGATGGCCACGGCCTTCTGCTCGTACCAGGAGAGGATCATGGAGAGGGGCAGGTCGTTGACGCCGCAGTTGAAGGCTCCGGCCAGGGCGACAGCGACCTGGATGGCGGAGTAGGCGTCGTTGCACTGGCCCATGTCCAGCAGGCGGGGGATGCCGCCGATGTCGCCCAGGTCCATGTCGAAGAAGCGGAACTTGCCGCAGGCCAGCGTCAGGACCACGGTGTCCTTGGGCAGCTTCTCCACGAACTCGGTGTAGTAGTTGCGGCCGGGCTTGGCGCCGTCGCAGCCCGCCACCAGGAAGAAGCGGCGGATGGCGCCGGACTTCACGGCGTCGATGACCTTGTCCGCCACGCCCAGGACGGCATTGCGGGCGAAGCCGGTGAGCACCTGCTTGCCGGGGGCGTCGGCGGTGAAGCCGGGCATCTTCAGGGTGTGCTCGATTACCGGGGAGAAGTCATAGGTGTCGATGTGCTTCACGCCGGGGAAGCCCACCAGGCCGTGGGTGAACACGTTGTCCTTGTAGGACTCGGAGGGCTTCATCAGGCAGTTGGTGGTGAAGAGGATCGCGCCGGGGAACTGGGCGAACTCCTTCTGCTGGTTCTGCCAGGCCGTTCCGAAATGGCCGTAGAGGTGCGGGTAGGTTTCCTTGAGCTTGGGGTAGCCGTGGCAGGGCAGCATCTCGCCGTGAGTGTACACGTCGATGCCCTTGCCCGCGGTCTGCTTGAGCAGCTCCTCGAGGTCCTTCAGGTCGTGGCCGGTGATCAGGATGGCCTTGTTCTTGCGCTGCCCCAGGGGCACGGCGGTGGGCTTGGGGTGGCCGTAGGTCTCGGTGTTGGCCTTGTCCAGGGCTTCCATGGCCAGCAGGTTCACCTGGCCGGTCTTGATGCAGGCGTTGAACCACCAGTCCATGCCCAGGCCGGGCTTGGTGGCGGCGGACATGGCTTCGTGGATCCAGTCGTAGATTTCCTTGTTCTCCACGCCCAGGATGTTGGCATGGTCGGCGTAGGCGGCCACGCCCTTGAGCCCGAAGAGCACCATGTGCTGGAGCGACACGATGTCCGGGTCGGTGTCCGGGTTGTCCTTCATGCCGCCCTTGCCTGTGGCCGCTTCGGCGATCAGGGCATCAAGGCCGGCGGGGGCGGTGAAGTTGACGGAGGCGTGGCCGGGGATGGCGCCGCCGGCGGCCTTGACCTTGGCCTTGAGGGCTTCACGCATGCTGACGGTCTGGTTGATCCAGGTCTGGAAGCGGGCCGGGTCGAAGTCCACGTTGGTCAGGGTGGAGAAGAGCATTGAGGGCAGGTGGCGATCGACCTGGGCATCGACCACGCCGACCTTGCGTCCTTCCTCGGCCACGAGGCTCAGGCCGCGCAGGGCGTAGACCAGCAGGTCCTGCAGGTTGGAGGTGGTTTCGTCCTTGCTGCACACGCCGATTTTGTCGCAGACCTTGCCGTGGCTTGTCTGCTCGCACTGGTAACAGAACATATCGTTCCTCCCTTGGGGTTGGTTGGCGATTGCCGTCGTCTGGAGCGGTATATAGGCCGGCTGGCCGGGGCCGGATGTGACCTGCGTCACACAGGGATAAAAAAGATGATCTTTATCCTGTTTTGGCCGCATTCCGTCGTGCCGCCTCGGCTTGACGCTGCCCTCGCCACAGTGCATGGAATAAGAATAACTCCGGAGAATACATGCGACTCTACCACACCATACTGGTTTTGTCTCTGCTCATCGTGGGCATCAACGCCAGTTTTCAGGCCATCTGGTTGAGCGAGTTCTCCAGAGTGCGCGAGAGCGTTGAGGATTTCGGCAGCAACTGGCTGCCAGCCGTGCGCCTGGCGAGCGCCTTGGCCCGGCTGGCAGGGGAGTACAGGCGCATGGAGATGGACTACCTGCTCACGGAGGACCACCGCGAGCTGGCCGTACTGACCAGGCGCATGACCCGCTTGAACGGTGCCATCGAGAACGCGGAGCTGCGCCTGGCCGGCCTGATGGCCACCCGCTCCGAGCGCGACGCCCTGACCACTTACCTGGAATCGCGCAGCCGCTTCCAGGACGAGCACCGCGACATCCTCTCCGAAACAATGGCCGGGCACCCCGAGGTGGCCCGCAACATCTCGGCCAAGGGCTCGGCCCAGCACTTCGCGGCCATGATGGCCTCCCTGGAGACCATCGAGCGCCTCAACCAGGAGTACGGCGAGTCGGCCGTATCCAACGCTGGCCGCCTCTACCGGCGCATGGCGCGCACCATGCTGGCCGTGGGCCTGGGCAGCATCGCCCTGGCCTTGGCCGCGGCGGTAATGGCCGCACGGCGCATCAGCCGCCCCATCGCCGAGCTGGCGGCCTGCATGGCCACCATGCCGGAGGAGGGCCTCCCAGGATGCCCCATCAAGCAGCCCGGCCGCGCCGTGGCCGAGGTCAGCCTGCTCTACCGCGCCTTCCTGAACCTCACCGGGCAGCTTGCCCAATCGATGAAACGCCTGGAGGAGCTGGCCGTCACGGACCAGCTCACAGGGGCGGCCAACCGCCACCGCCTGATGGCGGAAGGCGTCCGCGCGCTGGACCTCTGCCAGCGTGCTGGCAGCCCCTGCTCCGCGCTGATGGTCGACATCGACCATTTCAAGCGCGTCAACGACACCCACGGCCACGCCGCCGGGGACGCCGTGCTGCGCCACGTCTCCCGGGAGCTGGCCCGGCACCTGCGCGCCTCGGACCTGCTGGCCCGCTACGGCGGGGAGGAGTTCGTGATACTGGCCCCCAACTCCGGCCCGGAGGAGGCGGCCCAACTGGCCGAACGGCTGCGCCGGGCCGTGGAGGCCCACCCCGCCCTGGCCGCCGGGGCGACCATCCCCATCACCGTGAGCATCGGCGTGGCGGGCGGCCAGCTGGCTCCCAAAGACTTCGAGAACCTGCTGCACGACGCGGACACGGCCCTGTACGAGGCCAAGCGCTCAGGCAGGAACAAGGTGGCCACGGCCGGTGAACCCGCCTAGCCGCATCTTCCTCATTTGGGCAGCCCTGCTGGCCTGCCTGGGCGCCGCGGCCCCGGCCCTGGCCCTGGCCGTCGAGGCGCGCATGGCCGGGGAGCACTACGTCTACGCCGCCAGCTTCGTGAACCGCAACTTCACCGGCTGGAGCGCGGACGGCTCCCAGACCGAGGACGGCTTCACCCTCTGGCAGCGCACGCGCCTGCGCCTGGACCTCACCAGCGGCGACAACCTGGGCTTCTGCCTCTGGACCCAAGTGCAGAACACCCCCTGGGGCAACGCCACCCTCACCGTGGACAACCCCGCCGTGGCCCTGCAGGTCTTCAAGGCCTACCTGCTCTTCAAGGTTCCCGGAACCGGGGTTGAGGCGGCGGCGGGCAAGCAGACCGTGACCCTGCCTCAATCCGAGGCTTTCAGCGGCCATGTCGTTCTGGATTCGGAGCTGGGCGCGCTCACCGCCAAGGTTCCGCTGGGCGGGAGCGTCGCCCTCGCCGCGGGCTACGGTCGGCCCCTGGGCTACGTCAACGCACTGGAGAACATGGCGGCCAACCCCCGCGATTCCCTGGATTTGTTCTTCGCCACCCTGCCCGTGACGCGCGAGTCCTTCTCCGCCACGCCCTGGCTCATGGCCGGGCTCTTCTCGAACAACGGGGCCAATACGCCCTACCAGGGCGCGGGCGGCCCGCCGGACCTGGGCTACATCCGGCAGGACATGCTCTCCATCGGGTATTTCGAGCGCACCCCCGGCTTCCGCCAGTCCTGCGCGCCCTATTTCTGGGCCGGGTCGAGTTTCAAGCTCGCCCTGGACACGGTGAGCCTGTACGCAGACATGGCGGCGGGCCTGGGCGGGGCCTGGGACGCGCCCAAGAACCGGCGGCGCGGGCTCTTTTTCGATGCGGCGGCGTCCTACGACGCGCTGGGCTTCTTGTCCCCGCGCCTGTTTGGCTGGTGGTCCAGCGGGGAGGACGCGGACGTGCGGGACGGCTCGGAGCGCATGCCCGCCCTGGTGCGCACCTGGAACGCCGGGGCATCCTACCTGTTCTCCACCGGGCAGGTGTTCGACAACACCACCAGCGTCAACGCCTGCCCCATCGGGGCCTGGGGACTGGGCGCCAGCCTGGACGCCGTGAGCTTGATCCCGGAGCTGAGTTCGCGCCTGACCGCCGCGTACGCGCGCGGCACGAATGCCCCCAAGGCCCTGCGCCGCGCCGTGGAGCTCACCGGGGAAAACGGCATGGCCCAGATGGGCAGGCACCTGAGCGTGAACGAGTACCTGCTCGGCGTGAACTTCGACCACGCCTGGAAGGTATGCGACGGCCTCAGGATCGTGGTGGAGACGGGCTGGGCCCACGCGGGCGGGTTGCAGAGGAGCATCTGGGGCAGGCGCTTCGTGGACGCGGCACAGGACTCCTGGAAGCTGGCCGGGGGGCTGCTGTTCACCTTCTGAGGCGCACCGCGCCAGTCACTCCTTGCCCGCCGGGTTCAACGCGGCTATGCTGGCCGTACAATCCCCAGGTGCCTGCCTGAACCGGCGACCTTGACCCCTGCCCCGGGGGCCATTACAAGTGCCCACGCCACGCGACAAGGATACGAACATGTTCAAACCCGATTTCGAGAAGGGCGGGGGCCTTGTGCCCGCCATCGCCCAGGACGCCGCCACCGGCGAAGTGCTGATGCTGGCCTACATGAACGAAGCCGCCTGGGAAAAGACCCTGGAGACCGGCGAGGTTCACTACTATAGCCGCAGCCGCAACAAGCTCTGGCACAAGGGCGGCACCTCCGGCCACACCCAGAAGGTCAAGTCCATCCGCCTGGACTGCGACCGCGACGCCGTGGTCGTCCTCATCGAACAGATCGGCGGCGCGGCCTGCCACGAGGGCTACCGCTCCTGCTTCTTCCGCGAACTGGGCAAGGACGGCGAGCCCGCGCTGTGCTCCCCCAAGGTGTTCGACCCCGAAAAGGTCTACGGTCCCGGCGCCTGATGAAGCCCGGCCCCCACCGCTCCCGGCTGATCACCGCCGCCGTGGCCCTGCCCCTGCTGGCCCTGTGCGTCTGGCAGGGCGGGGCGCTCATGCTGGCCCTGGTCACGGCGGGCAGCCTGGCCGGCCTCTGGGAATTCCAGGGGCTGTTCCCCGGCGCGCCGATGTGCGCGCGCGGGCTCAGCCTGGCCCTGGGCGCGCTCATGTGCTGGCTGGGTTTCAGGTTCGGCCCCGCCGCCGCCCTGGCAGTGCTGCCCGCGGCCTTCTGGCTGGAGGAGCTGACCCGGCTCTGGCACGGCACGGAGGGTAAGCCCCGCTGGTACCTGGCGGCGTCGCTGGCCTACATCCCGGCCAGCCTGCAGTTCGTGCCCGGGTTTTCCCCCGCCGAAACGGCCCTGGTGCTCCTGGCCGTGATGGCCTCGGACACGGGCGCCTACTACGCCGGGACCCTCATCGGCGGCCCCAAGATCTGGCCCTCCGTCTCCCCCAAGAAGACCTGGGCGGGCAGCTTCGGCAGCCTGGCCGCCACCGTTGCCTGGTGCCTGGCCTTCGGCGCGCTTCGGGGCACGGCCCCGCTCGCCTGCTTCGCGGCCCTTGGCGCGGCCCTGGCCGTTGCGGCCCAGATGGGCGACTTCATGGAGTCCGCGCTGAAGCGCACGGCCGGCGTCAAGGATTCCGGGGCGCTGCTGCCCGGACACGGCGGCGTGCTGGACCGCATCGACGGCATGCTCCCGGCCATCCTGGTCTACGCCCTGGCCCGCAACCTCTTTGGACCGCTATGATCGACTACATCTCCGCCCTGCCCGGCGCCGACGCCCTGCCCGGCTTCCCCAGGAGGCTCTGCATCCTGGGCTCCACTGGCTCCATCGGGGAGTCCGCCCTGGCCGTGGCCGCGGACCATCCCGAGGAAATCTCCGTGCTGGCCCTGGCCGGAGGCCGCAACGTGGAGCGCCTGGCCGCCCAGGCCGCGCGTTTCCGCCCACGCTTCCTGGCCGTGCTGGAGGAGGCCGGGGCCTGGAGGCTGCGCTCCATGCTGCCCTCGGGCTACGCCCCCGAGATACTTACCGGCCCCGAGGCCTACGTCACCCTGGCCACCCTCGAGGACGCCGACGTGGTGCTCTCGGCCATCGTGGGGGCGGCCGGGCTGCCGCCCACCCTGGCCGCCGCCGAGGCGGGCAAGGTGGTGGCCCTGGCCAACAAGGAGTCCCTGGTGCTGGCCGGGCACCTGATCCGGCGGGCCTGCCGGAAGTCCGGGGCCGTGATCCTGCCCGTGGACTCGGAGCACAACGCCCTGTTCCAATCCCTGGCCGGGCACGACGGCCAGGACGTGGACCACCTGATCCTCACCGCCTCGGGCGGTCCCTTCCGGGACTGGCCCGCGGCCGACATCCCCAAGGCCACTGCTGCCCAGGCCCTCAAGCACCCCAACTGGTCCATGGGCGCCAAGATCAGCATCGACTCGGCCACGCTCATGAACAAGGGGCTGGAGGTCATCGAGGCCTGCCAGCTCTACGGCCTGCCCCAGGAGCGCGTGACGGTGCTGGTGCACCCGCAATCCATCGTGCACTCCCTGGCCGCCTATTGCGACGGCTCGCTGCTGGCGCAGATGGGCCAGCCGGACATGCGCATCGCCATCGCCTACTGCCTGTGCTACCCTAGGCGGCTGCCGCTGAAGCTCGAACCGCTGGACCTGGCCTCCCTGGGCACGCTCAGCTTCAGCCACCCGCGCACCAAGGACTTCCCCTGCCTGGACCTGGCCCGGCGCGCTGCCGGGGCCGGGCCGGGGCACTGCGTCACGCTCAACGCCGCCAACGAGGTGGCCGTGGAGCTGTTCCTGAAGGACAGGATCGGCTTCGCGGACATCGCCCGGGCCGTTTCCTGGGCGCTCGACAGACACCCCGGGCTAGACGATCCCGATTTCATGACCATTTTGGAGGTGGACAGGGCCACTCGCAGTGACGTGGCCACATACCTCACGGGAACCTCATGATAGACTTTCTGGGCAAGGCCCTCTCCTTTGTCGTCGTCATCGGCGTGCTCATCTTCATCCATGAGTTGGGGCACTTCATCGTGGCCCGCTTCTTCGGCATGGGCGTGCGCACCTTCTCGCTGGGCTTCGGGCCGCAGCTGGTCGGCTTCCGCCGTGGCTCCACCCAATACCGCATCTCGCTCATCCCCTTGGGCGGCTATGTGCAGCTTGTCGGCCAGGACAACGAGGATGACTCCACCGAGGGCTTCCCGCCGGAGCAGTGGTTCATCCGCCGCCCCTCCTGGCAGCGCATGCTGGTGGTGGCCGCCGGGCCGTTGTTCAACCTGGCGCTGGCCTGGGCGCTCTACGCTTCCATGTTCTACGCCCACGGCCGCTTCGAGACCCCTGCCCACATCGGCCAGGTCACGGCTCAGAGCGCGGCCGAACGCGCGGGGCTCATGCAGGGCGACACCGTGTCGGCCGTGAACGGCGCGCCCATCAGCTTTTTCCGCGATCTGCAGAAGGCCGTGGAGCTCAGCAAGGGCGGACCGGTGACCCTCACAGTGGAGCGCGGGTCGGACAAGCTGACCATCACCATCACGCCGGACATGCTGCCCCAGAAGAACATCTTCGGGGAGGACGTGAGCAAGCCCATCCTGGGCATCCGCTCCACGCAGGAATCCATCAACATCCCGCTCGGCTTCGTTGAGGCTATGCGCGAAGGCCTGCACCAGACCTGGGAGGTCACCTCCGTCACCGGGCAGGTGTTCTACAAGCTGGTCATGGGCGTGGTGCCCGTATCCTCCCTGGGCGGGCCGATCATGATCGCGGAGCTGGTGGGCAAGGGCACCGAGCAGGGCCTGACCTCCTTGGCAACGCTCACGGCCATGATCAGCGTGAACCTGGCCATTTTGAACCTTCTGCCCATCCCGGTTCTCGACGGCGGCCACATCCTCTTCTACGCCCTGGAGACCATCTTCCGCCGGCCCGTGTCCGAACGCATCCGCATGGTGACCACCAAAATCGGCTTCGCCCTGCTCATGACGCTGATGCTCCTGGCCACCGCCAACGACCTCATCCGCATCGTCAGCGGCGGCGGGATCAAATGATCCTGGCGCTCAACACCGCCGAGGAGCGCCTGCAGATCCTGCTGGTGGACGGCGGCGGCCTGCGCGGACTCTTCGAGGAGGACTGCCCCGGGCGCATGAACGAGATCATGGCGCCCGAGGCCGCCCGGATGCTCGCCGCCGCGCCCGCCCCCCTGGAGGGCGTGGCCTGCGTGCGCGGGCCGGGCAGCTTCACCGGGGTGCGCCTGGGCCTGGCCTACGCCCACGGGCTGTGCCTGGCCCGGTCCCTGCCCCTGGCAGGGCTGGACTACCTGCCCCTGCTGGCCGCCTGCGGCCGGGAGGAGGCCCCCGGCTGCGAAATGCACGTGCTCACGCACTCGCGCACGGCCCGGGTGTACCATCAGGGCTTCGACCCCTGCGGCGCGCCCCTGGCCCCCGCGCAGGACCTGCCCGCCCAGGCCGCCGCGCAGCTCGTCCGCCAGCGCGCCGCCACCGGGCCGGTGGCCGTGCTGGGCTCGGGCCTGCGACGCAACCCGGCCCACTTCGAGGACTTGGGCCCAGCCCTGCGCCTCGGCCTGATCGACCCTACCCCGCCCGCCCTGGCCCAGGCTGCCCTGACCCAGGCCGCTCGGGGCGCCGCCTTCACCGGCCCGCCCGTGGACGCCCTCTACCTGCGAGGCTCCGATGCGGAGGAGAATCTGGCCGCCATCGCCGCAGGACGCGGCCTCACGCCCGAGGAGGCCCAGGCCCGCCTGGAGCGTGCGCTTTCCGGCTGACAGCACCCCACCCTTCCTTCCTGCGGATCATTCTGGAACGATTGACTATTCCCCCCCGAAATTCCCCGCTTGCGCCTTGAACCGGCTTGTTTTTTCCGTTAGGGATGGCATCTGAGCCATCAGCCCGATTCCCCCGGGCTGCACACCACTCGCAACGGAGGAAACAGCATGGCGGTGTTCAAATGCAAGAACGCTGACGACGTGCTCAAGGCGGTGAAGGACTACAACGTGTCCTTCGTCCAGTTCTGGTTCATCGACATCCTGGGAATGCTCAAGAGCTTCCAGATAACCCCCCGGGAGCTGGAGGCCGCCTTCGACGAGGGCATGGGCTTCGACGGTTCCTCCATCACCGGCTTCACCAAGATCCACGAGTCGGACATGGTGGCCTTCCCCGACCCCACCACCTTCCAGCTGGTGGCCTGGCGCCCCTCCGACCGGCCCGTGGCGCGCCTGTTCTGCGACGTGAAGAACCCCGACGGCACCCCTTTCGCGGCCGACTCCCGCTATGTGCTCAAGCGCATGCTCAAGAAGGCGGCCGACCTGGGCTACACCTACTACGTGGGCCCCGAGCTCGAATTCTTCCTCTTCGCCAACTCCACCGAGCCCAAGATCCTGGACCGCGGCGGCTATTTCGACGCCCCGCCCCTGGACCTGGCCAACGACGTGCGCCGCGACATCATCTTCGCCCTGGAGTCCATGGGCATCGCGGTGGAGTACTCCCACCACGAGGTGGCCCCCTCCCAGCACGAGATCGACCTGCGCTACAACGAGGCCATGGCCATGGCCGACACCGCCATGACCTACCGCGTGGTGGTCAAGGAGGTGGCCCGCAAGCACGGCTGCTACGCCACCTTCATGCCCAAGCCCCTCTTCGGTGAGAACGGCTCGGGCATGCACGTGCACCAGTCGCTGTTCAAGGGCACCAAGAACTGCTTCTACGACGCCTCCTCCCCCAACCACCTCTCCACCGAGGCCCAGGCCTACATCGCGGGCCTGCTCAAGCACGCGCCCGAGTTCTGCCTTGTCACCAACCAGTGGGTGAACTCCTACAAGCGCCTGGTGCCCGGCTACGAGGCCCCGGTGTACATCGCCTGGGCCCAGCGCAACCGCTCGGCGCTCATTCGCGTGCCCATGTACAAGCCCGGCAAGGAGGCCGCCACCCGCATCGAGCTGCGCTGCCCCGACCCGGCCGCCAACCCCTACCTGGCCTTCGCGGCCATGCTGGGCGCGGGCCTCAAGGGCATCGAGGCGGGCTACAAGCTGGCCAAGCCCGTGGAGGACAACATCTTCCACATGTCCGAGCGCGAGATGAAGAAGCACGGCATCGCCGCCCTGCCCGGCAGCCTCTACGACGCGGTGGCCAACCTGGAGAAGTCCGCCCTGATGAAGGAGGTGCTCGGCGAACACCTGCACTCCGCCCTGGTGGAGTACAAGGCCGACGAGTGGGACCGCTACAGGGTGCAGGTCACCGAGTGGGAGATCGAGAAGTACCTGCCGATCCTCTAGACGGCAGGCAAATCCAAACGCGAAGGCCGCCCGGCGACGGGCGGCCTTTTTTACAGCCTCACAGGAAACGAATTCTTGCGCTCACCGCCCACACGGGTATCCTGCGCCAGCGCAAACAGGAGGCCTCATGATCCCCAACCAGCGAGAACTCTTCGGCATTCCCGACGACGTGGTCTACTTCAACTGCGCCTACACCTCCCCCCTGCCCGCCCCCGTGGAGCAGGCCGGGCGCGAGGCCGTGGCGCTCAAGCGCACCCCCTGGAAGCTCCCCCAGGAGCTTTTCATCAGCGGCCCCGAGCGCACCCGCGCCGCCTTCGCCGCCGTGCTCGGCTGCGACCCCGAGGGCGTGGCCCTGGTGCCCGCCGTGTCCTACGCCATGGCCGTGGCCGCCCGGAACCTGCCCCTGGCCGAGGACCGCTCCGTGCTGGTGCTCGACGAGCAGTTCCCCTCCAACGTGTACCCCTGGCTGAAGATGGCCCCTGGCCGCGTGAAGGCGGTGCCCCGGCCCAAGGAGGGCTCCTGGTCCGACGCGGTTCTGGCCGCCGTGACCCCCGAGGTGGGCCTGGTGGCCATGCCCAACTGCCACTGGACCGACGGCACCGTGTTCGACCTGGCCGCCGTGCGCGCCGCCTGCGACGCCGTGGGCGCGCACCTGGTGGTGGACGCCACGCAGTCGCTCGGGGCCATGCCCTTCGACATGGCAGCCGTGCGCCCGGACGCGCTGGCCGCCTCGGGCCACAAGTGGCTGCTCGGGCCCTACGGCGTGAGCTACCTCTACCTGGACGCCAAGTGGCGCGACGGCGAGCCCCTGGAGGAGAACTGGCTCAACCGCGAAGGCAGCGAGGATTTCTCCCGCCTGACCGAATACCGCGACGGCTACCGCCCCGGTTCGCGCCGCTTCGACATGGGCGAGGTGAGCAATTTCGCGCTCATGCCCATGGCTGCCACTGCGCTGGAGCTCATCGCCGCCTGGGGCGTGGAGAACGTGGCCGCCTCCATCAAGCCCGTGGTCACGCGGCTGGCTGTCATGGGGCAGGCCTTCGGGCTCACCCCCGTTCCCGAGGCGGAGCGCGCCCCGCACATGATCGGCCTCAAGCTGGTCAACCGCCTGGCGAAGCCCGTGGTGCAGGGCATGGTCTACCAGAACGTGTTCGCCAGCGCGCGCGGCTCCATCATCCGCCTGGCCCCGCATTTGTTCGCCACCGGCCGCGACATAGAGCTGTTCACCAACGCCCTGGCGCGCAACCTCTCCACGTAGCGCGCCCCCTCAAATGCAACAGGCCCCCGCAGCGGTACGCACCGCTGCGGGGGCTTTTGTTGCCGTTTGCTGGGGACTCCCCCGCCCGAAACCTGCGTGCGAACCTGCGATCAGACCCTGCGGCTGGCGATGAGGCCCTTGAAGACCTCCATCATCAGGGAGTTGGTGGTGTTGGTGATGTTGGACTGGGCATCGAATTCCGCCGAGCGCTTGTGGGCCGCGGCGGAAAAGTATTGCAGGATGAGCTGGTTGACCGCCAATCCTTGCTGCACGGGTGATTCGAATCCCAACTTGTTCGACATGGCTGACCTCGCATCCGGCCGCGTTCATTGAACAGACCCAGCCGTAACTGCCTTATCGGCCGTAGCCTGCCCGAAGTTTAGGCCCGTCGCGAAAAAAGCCGCCCGGACTGAGCCGGGCGGCCATATCGAGGCTGAAGCCGGAGCCCCTCAGCCCGGGGCTATTCGCCCTCTCCGGCCGAAGCCAGCTGGGAGAGCTCCTCCTCGGTGAACACGCGGTCTATGTCCAGCAGGATGATGAAGCCCTCGCCGTGCCTGCCGATCCCCTTGATGAAGTCCGCCTTGACGGACGTGCCCATGCGCGGAGCGGGCTCCACGTCGCCGGGTTCGATGTCCATGACCTCCTGCACGGAGTCGGCCAGCGCGCCGAGCACGGTCTGCTCTCCGCCGAGGCTGACCTCCACGATGATGATGCAGGTGTCCACCGTGTTCTCGGCGGGGGGCATGCCGAACTTGAGGCGCACGTCCACCACGGGCACGGCCCTGCCGCGCAGGTTGATGACCCCCCGGATGTGCTCCGGGGTGCGCGGCACCTTGGTGATGGAGGTCAGCTCCAGGACTTCGCGCACCGAGGCGATGTCCAGCGCGAACACCTCCTCCCCGAGGGTGAAGGTCAGATACTGGTTGGTGCTTTCGCTCACTTCGCACTCCTGGGCTTAGAATTTCTCGAAGTCGGCATCGCCGTGAGCGTCCGGCCCCATGTGCAACACAACGCCTTTGCGGGGGGGTGCGGCCTTGCGCATGGCAGCGCCAGCGCGAGGCATCATGCCCATGGACGGGAGGGCCCTGGGGGCGCTGCGGGCGGAGGCGCTCTTGAGCTTGAAGAAGCCCACGGTGGCCAGCAGCTGCTCGGCCTGGCTGGAGAGCTCCTCCGAGGTGGAGGCCATCTCCTCCGAGGCCGAGGCGTTCTGCTGGATCACCTGGTCCAGCTGCTGCACGGCCTTGTTGATCTGGTCGGCCCCGGCGTTCTGCTCCTTGGAGGCTGCGGCGATCTCCTGCACCAGCTCGGCGGTTTTCTTGATGTCCGGCACGATGGCCCCGAGCATCTGCCCGGCCTTCTCGGCCACAGCCACCGACTCGGACGACAGCGACGAGATCTCCGCCGCGGCGTGGCCCGAGCGCTCGGCCAGCTTGCGCACCTCCGCGGCCACGACCGCGAAGCCCTTGCCGTGTTCGCCCGCGCGGGCGGCCTCGATGGCGGCGTTGAGCGCCAGGAGGTTGGTCTGTCGGGCTATCTCCTCGATGATGGAGATCTTCTCCGCGATCTGCCTCATGGCACCCACGGTCTGAACAACTGCCTGCCCGCCCTCCTCGGCGTCCTTGGCGGCCTTGAGGGCCATGGCCTCGGTCTGCAGGGAATTGTCCGCGTTCTGCTGGATGTTGGAGGCCATCTCCTCCATGGAGGAGGAGACCTCCTCCACGCTTGCGGCCTGCTCGGCGGCGCCCTGGGAGAGGGACTCCGCCGTGGCGGACAGCTGCTGGCTGCCCGAGGCCACGTTGTTGGCCCCTTCCACGACTTCGCCCATCACCTCGCTCAGGCGCTGGACCATGGTGCGCAGGGCCTCGGCAAGCACGCCGATCTCGTCCTTCTGGTCCACGTCGAGTTCCTGGGTCATGTCGCCTTCAGCCATCTTCTGGGCGAAGGTAACGCCCTTGATCACCGGCCCGGTGATGCCCCGGGTGATGACGATGGCCACCACCACGCCCAGCAGCAGGGCCACCACGAGGCCCACGGCCATGACCGTGGAGGCGCTGGCGAGGCTCTGGGAGGCGGCGAGAGTGGACTCCTGGGTCTGCTTCACGCCCACCTCGGAGAGTTCCCGCGCGGCCGCGAGCACGGCCTCGCTGGTCTCCAGCCGCTTGCCGGCCAGCTCCACGGACTGGTCCATGATGCGGATGGTGACGGCCATGGCCCCCCTGTAGGTTTCAATGGCTTTCCTCAGACCTTCGAGCTGGCGGATGTTTTCCTCCCGGCGGACCAGAGGGCGGATGCGCTCGTAGTTCTTTTCTATGGAATCGAATTTGACCATGGCGTCCTTGATCAACTTGGAGTCGCGCATGGCGATGGCTTTGAGGGTGGCGATACGGATGGCATCGCCTTCGATAATGATGTCCTCCATCCAGTCCAGCTTGTGCAGCCGATCCTTGAGGACGGCCATGTCTGCTTTGGCGTCGATATCCGCCAGGCCCGCGTCGCGTTGGCTGGAGTAAAAGTCGTCCGCGTTCTTGGTGAAGGCGGCCGCCGCCGTGTCCATTTCCTTGAGGTTGGCCTCTTGCGCCTTCATCATATCACGGGTCTGCAGAGTGTATTTCTTGAATTCGGCCAGGGCCTGGGCGGCCTTGTCAGCGTTCTGCTTCAGCTGGGTGAGGCCTGGATATTTCTGGACCAGCTCCCGGGCGGAGGCGATGTTCTTCTCCACCTCGGTGAACCCTTTCTGCGCGAGGTCCCAGAACTTGTCGTCCCCCGTGTAGCCGTAGCCCCGGGTCTGGAGCATGGTGTCCAGCGCGTCGCGCTCGATCTCGTTGGCCACGGCCACCTGCGGGGCCACTTCCATGGCCAGGCGGTCGGCCTGCTTGCCCACCGAATACATGTTCAGCATGGCCATGCCTCCGAGCACCCCGGCGATCAGTATGAGTACGCCGAAGCCCAGGCCGATCTTCACCCCGAGTTTCAAATTGCGCATAACGGCTTCCTTGTTCGTATTTATTACTATGAACTACCATAAAGACATCTTGCCCATGTGTGAAAAAAATAACGTATAGGCTTCGGGGTGTCCAGTAAGACGTGCCCCCAGGCGATAAAGGGGGAGGGGCAAGGAGGTTCAGGATGCGTGCAGAATATCCACCCAGGTGGTCTCCCACCAGGGTGTGAAGCGCGCGCCTGTTAGCAGGCAGGGGCCAAGGACCACTTCCGGGTCCCAGGTCCAGAGGGTGCGGCCAGGCACTCCGCCCAGGCGCAGGGCCGCCTCGGGGGTGGCCAGCACGTGGGGGGTCTTCATGCGGGCGGCGTCGGCGGCCAGCTGCTGCTGGTCCTGCGGGGAGAAGCGGTGCCCGTCGGGGAAGGCCACGCGCAGCCGGGGAGGCAGGCCCAGGAACTGCTGCGCGGCCTTTGCGGCCACGTCCTGGCTGGAGTGCGGGGCCACCAGCATGTAGGGCTCGCCGCCCAGGCTCTCGGCGGTTTCGCCGCCAGGACCGCGAAGCTGCCAGATCTTGGGCCACACGGTGAACACCGGTTTGGCGAAGCGCTCCAGCCTGCGCTTGGCCAGGGTCTCGCGCAGTGGCAGCTCGTCAGGCCAGAGGTGCAGCACGAAGGCCCCGGCCCGGTTGAGCGCCGTGGCGCCCTCCCGCCAGAACCCGGCCGGCAGCGCGCGGTTCCAGCCCTTGTCCAGGTCGTGGGGGCCGAGCAGGACGATGTCGCATTTCCGCCGGACGGAGAGGTCGGAGAAAAGATCGTGCAGGATGAACAGGTCCGGGCGCACGGTCTCCCAGGCGGACTTGCCGGCGCGCACGGGGTTGTCGTCGGCCAGGATGACCGTCTCGGGATGGTAGAGCGAAAGCAGGCCCGCCTCGGTGCCGCACAGGGCCGGAGGCGTGCTCGGCAGCACGGAGAGGGGCATGTCGTCCGGATCGCCGTCGCCTGGGCTGGCCAGCAGCGCCGGGGCCAGCCCCTTGGCTTTGGCCCAGCCCAGCAGCCAGGCCGAGAGCATGACCTTGCCCCTGGCCACGGAGGAGATGGAGCCAACGCCGACCGCCGGGGCCGGGGGCGTCCAGCTGGGGGGCAGGCCTTTGCGGCGCAGGGCCTCCCTGATGCGCCCGGCCAGGGCGTTGGCAGCGCCCACGGGAGCCAGCAGGGGCCTGAGCCGTTGTTGCCAGAGAAGGATGTCCTGCATGGGGAAAATGCCGGGGAGCCGTTGCGGGCTCCCCGGCGGAGGATGATCTTAGTCGCGGTTGCCGCCGAAGAAGCGCAGCATGATCAGGAACAGGTTGATGAAGTCCAGGTAGAGGGTCAGCGCGCCCAGGATGGAGCCGCGGCGCAGGGCCGTGGCGTCGCCCATGGGGGCGGCGGCGCCCATGTCCTTGAGGCGCTGGGTGTCATAGGCGGTGAGGCCGGTGAACACCAGCACGCCCACGCAGTTGATGATGAAGGCCATGGCGCTGCTTTGCAGGAAGATGTTCACCAGCGACGCGATGATGATGCCGATGAGCCCCATGAACATGAAGCTGCCCAGGCTGGTCAGGTCGCGCTTGGTGACCATGCCGTACACGCTCATGGCCAGGAACATGCCCGCGCTCACGGCGAAGGCCGAAGTGATGGACGTGGCCGTGTAGGCCAGGAAGATGCTGGAGAGGGTCACGCCGTTCAGGGCGCTGTAGGCCATGAACAGGCCCGTGGCCGTGCCCGCGGCCATGCGGTTGATGCGGGCCGAGAGCCCCACCACCAGGCCCAGCTCGGCCAGGATGAGCACGATGAGCACGACGGGGTTGAAGACGATCTTTAAGAGGGACGGGCTGGATGCCACCATCACGGCGACGACGGCGGTCAGGCCGAGGCCGGCCGCCATCCAGCCATAGACGCCGCGCATGAAGGCGTTCAGCGTCTCGGCGCGGGAAAGGGTCTGTTGAGCGTTTGCGGCATTATACATGTCGAAGCTCCTTCTGATGAATCATGATTCTTCGCTCCAAATAGTCCCTGTCCGGGCAGAACGCAAGCCCTTCAGCCCTGGGCGCCCCCACTCTCAGGGGGCGCGCCCGCGCTACGCGCGGCCTCCTGGGCACGGGCCAGTTCGGTGACGTCGAAGTGCTGCACCACCACGGAATCCACCGCGCCGTCAGCCCCGAACACCGGGTACAGCACCGTCTCCAGGACCATGTCCAGGTCCTGGGCGGGCCCGTGGGTTCTGTGGGCGTTGAAGACGTAGCGCGGCATGCGCACGGTGGTCCCGGCCAGGGCCTGCCGGAAGTAGCCCGGCACGCCGAGCATGATGAGCTGGGGGTCGGTGAACACGGAGAAGTCCTGCGGAGGCTGGTCCAGGCTGGCGGCGGCCATGGCGGCCTTGTTCACGCGCAGCACGCGGCCCTCCCTGTCGAACCAGATCTGCATGACGGGGCTTTCGTCGAACACGGAGCGGAAAGCCTCGCACTCGGCCTGCAGCCGGGCGTGGGCCCGCTTGCGCACCGCCTCGGCGGCCTCCAGTTGCTTGAGGGCCTGGCGCAGGCGCTCGTTCTCCGCCTCGAGCTCCTCCCGAGTGGGTGTCTGCGGCTCGTCCATGCGACCTCCGGGCGTGTTGCGGCCTACTCGTCCTCGAGGCTGGAGACGTCCCCCGGGGCTGCCCCCGTCTCTTCGGCGCGCAGAAGCCTGCGCATGATCTTGCCGCTCTTGGTGTGGGGCAGGCGGTCGCGGAAGGCGAAGGACCGCACCGCCACGAAAGGCCCCAGCTCGCGGTGGATGTGCGTGGTGAGCGACTTGATCAGCTCGTCCTCGGAGTCGAAGTCCTTGTGCCACTCCTCGGCGCGCACCACGAAGCACTTGGCGGCCTCGCCCTTGATGGGGTCGGGCACGCCGATGACGGCGGCCTCC
The DNA here is from genome assembly GCF_022808695.1 of Fundidesulfovibrio soli. Lineage (NCBI taxonomy): Bacteria > Pseudomonadati > Thermodesulfobacteriota > Desulfovibrionia > Desulfovibrionales > Desulfovibrionaceae > Fundidesulfovibrio > Fundidesulfovibrio soli. The sequence continues at coordinate 13,495 of NZ_JAKZKW010000015.1, read as the reverse complement.
ACCACGGCCTTGTGCGCGGTGAGCGCGGCCTCCACCTCGGCGGGTCCGATGCGGTGCCCGCCGATGTTGAGCACGTCGTCGGCGCGGCCCTGGAACCAGAAGTAGCCGTCCTCGTCCTTGCGGGCCACGTCGCCCGCGAAATAGACCCCGGGAATCTTATCCCAATAGGCTTTCTTGTAGCCCTCGTCGTCGTGCCAGAGGGTGCGGGCCATGGCGGGCCAGGGCTTGCGCACCACCACGAAGCCGCCCTTGTCCGGCCCGGCGGGATTGCCGGCCCGGTCCACCACGTCCACGTCCACCCCGGGCAGGGGCCGACCGGCGCTGCCGGGCTTCAAAAGCGAGATGGGCAGCGGGGAGACCATGAACATGCCCGTCTCGGTCTGCCACCAGGTGTCCAGCAGGGGGCACTCGCTGCGCCCGATGTACTTGTGGAACCAGACCCACGGCTCGGGGCCTATGGGCTCGCCCACGCTGCCCAGCAGGCGCAGGGTGGAGAGGTCGTGGCGGCGCGGGTACTGCCCTCCGTAGCGCATGAGCATGCGGATGAGCGTGGGCGTGGTGTAGAGGATGGTCACGCCGTAGCGGGCCACGATGGCCCAGAGCCTGTCCGCCTGCGGGTAGAGCGGGTGGCCCTCGTAGAGCACCACCGTGGTGCCCGCCATGAGCGGCCCGAACACCACGTAGCTGTGCCCGGTGATCCAGCCCGGGTCCGCCGTGCAGAGGTAGAGGTCCGTTGGCTTGACGTCCATGACCCAGCGGTAGGTGGAGTGCACGCCCACCATGTAGCCGCCGTGGGTGTGCACCAGGCCCTTGGGCTTGCCCGTGGCCCCGGAGGTGTAGAGCAGGAAGAGCGGGTCCTCCGCGTCCATGACCTCGGTGGGGGCCTGGGGGCGCTCCTGGCGCAGCAGGTCCTCGTAGCGCAGGTCGCGCGGCTCCACCATGTCCAGCTCCACCCCGGCGCGGTGCACCACGATGACGGACTCGGTGCAGTCGCAGTCCTCCCCGAAGAGGGCCTCGTCCACCACGGACTTGAGGTTGATGACGCGGCCGTTGCGGTAGAAGCCGTCCGCCGTGACGATCACCTTGGGCTTGCAGCTCTCGATGCGCTCCCGCAGGGATTTGGTGGAGTAGCCCGCGAAGACCAGGGTCTGCACCGCGCCGATCTTGGCCGTGGCCAGCATGGTGATGACGGTCTCGGGCAGGGGCGGCAGGAAGATCAGGATGCGGTCGCCCTTGCCCACGCCCAGGGAGCGCAGGGCGTTGGCGAAGCGGCAGACGTCGCGGAAGAGCTCGTAATAGGTGTACTTGCGGCACTCGCCGGATTCGCCCTCCCAGATGATGGCCAGCTTGTTCTTGTTGACCGTGTGGATGTGGCGGTCCAGCGCGTTGTGCACCAGGTTGCACTTGCCGCCGGTGAACCAGCGGTAAAAGGGCGGAGTGGATTCGTCCAGGACCTGGGTCCACTTCTCGAACCAGTCCAGCTCGGCGGCCTGCTCCTCCCAGAACAGGCGGTAGTCCAGGTCCGCCAGCTTCAGTGCGGCCTTGAGCTCGTTCTGGCCCATGTTGGCTTCGCGCACCACCTGGGGCAGTGGGCGGAAGACCCGTTCTTCCCTGAGAAGGCTATCGACGAGGCCGGTTTCCATACGATGCTCCTGATGCCAGACGATGCTGCGGGGCGGCCGGGGGGCGCGTCATAGACCGAGGACCTGCTTCAGCTCCCCGATGCGGCGGCGGCTGATGGGCAGTTCGATGCGGGTTTTGCCCTGGGTGCGCAGCATGAACTGGCCCCCGGGCAGGCTGGCGATCTCGGTGACGGCCTCCAGGTTCACGAGGAATTTGCGATGCACCCTGAAGAACCCGTGGGACGCCAGGCGCTCCTCCAGGTTCTTCAGGCGGTAGGAGGTCAGGAACTTCTGCTGCGCCGTGTGCACGAAGGAGTAGTCCTCGTAGGCCTCCACGAAAAGGATGTGCGGGTACGGCAGGAGCAGGGTGCGGCCGTCCAGGGTGATGGGCAGCTTCTCGATGTCCACCGGCTTGCGCTTGAGGGTCAGGTCCCAGGCGTTCTTGAGGGCGGAGATGAAGGGGCCCTCCTCGTCCTCATCGATGGGCAGCTGGAGGGTCTGCTGGTCGTCCTGGGCGCTGGCGGAGCGCTCCTCGGGCCAGGCCCCGGCGGGCTGGACCTCCTTGAAGCCGGGCGAGAGCCCGCGCAGGCGGGTGAGCGTCAGTTCCAGGCGCTGGGGCGTCACCGGCCAGATGAGGTAGTCGGCCGCGCCCAGCTCGAAGGCCTTGTAGGCCTGGGACTCGTCAGGGGCCACGAAGACCAGCGCCGGGCGCTGGCGGCGGCCCGCCAGCATCTGGGCCAGCTCGATGCCCGAGGTGGGGCCGGGCAGGTCCGGCCCGACGAAGAACACCCCGTAGGGGATGGCCTCCAGCATCTCCATGGCCTCGAAGGCCGTGGCCGCCTCGCCCAGCACGCGCAGGAAGTCCACCCCGGCGAGAATCTGACGCAGCCCGGCGCGCACGGCCGGGTCGGCGTGGATGATCAGGGTCTTCACATGCGGCATGGGCGATGCTCCCTCATGGAAGGGTCATAGCGGCTCCGGCGCGGCGCGGCAAGGGCGCGGGGAAATCTCTTTGGTCAGCGGCGGCTTGGCTTCGGTGAACGGAGGGGACCGCCGCCACCCCGGCCTCATCCCCCACCCTGCCCCACGGGGCTGTTGCCCTCCCCGCGCATTTTCTGTAAGGATGCAAAACGGCTGATTGTTCGCCAATTAACGAGAGAGGAACTCCCATGCTTATCCGCGACTGGATGACCAAAGACGTGATCTGCGTGCAGCCCGAGACATCCATGATGAAGGCCTCAAAGCTCATGCGCGAGCATAAAATCAGCAGGCTGCCGGTTGTGGACGACTCCAACCGCCTGCTGGGCATCGTCTCCGATCGCGACCTCAAGGAGGCTTCCCCCTCCAAGGCCACATCGCTGGACATGCACGAGCTGTACTATCTGCTCTCCGAGATCAAGGTCAAAGACATCATGACCAAGACGCCTCTGGCCGTGAAGCCCTCGGAGACCGTGGAAAAGGCCGCCGTGCTCATGATGAACAACAACTTCGGCGGCCTGCCCGTGGTTGACGAAAACCTCAAGGTCGTGGGCATCCTCACCGACTCCGACGTGTTCAAGGTGCTGGTGAACATCACCGGCATCACCGAAGGCGGCGTGCAGCTGGCCTTCAGCCTGCCCAACAGCCCCGGCAGCCTCAAGTCCGTCATGGACGACCTCAAGGGCTACGAAGCCCGCATCATCAGCGTGCTTACCAGCTTCACCCACGCCGACGAAGGCCACCGCGACGTGTACATCCGCATCCACGACCCCGATAAGGCCGTGCTCACCCGCATGGTGGACGAACTGGGCCAGAAGTACACCCTGCTCTACTGGGTGCGCGACAACCTGAAGCCCATCGTCGCCTAGCCCGGCGCGAACCCGCGAACTCGCCCCCGGCGTTCCTCCCCTGGAGCGCCGGGGGTTTACGCATCCCGCGGCCTTGACTTGCCGCCCGCGCGTCATACTTCACTGGGCACGCACCCGCGTGCGCTCCATCATCCTCAAGGAGACACCCATGCTCGAAAAGCGCAACTGCCCTCATTGCGGCCAGACCATGAACGAATGGCTCGGCCCCCCCGAAAGCGGCTGGGGCATGATCCTGGTTTGCAACAACAACGAATGCGTCTTCTTCAAAGGCTCCCCGCGCATGATCCGCAACACCGAAGAGGAATCCCCCCTGGGTTGCCGCTACGCCGAGGACCCCGACAACAACTACACCCCCTTCAGCCTGGTGGCCTGGCACGGCGCCTGCCGCGACTAGCCTTCCCACCCCCGGGAACCGATTCGGGGCGGCCCGGGGGGGGGGGGGGGGGGGGGGTGTTTTTTGAGCCGGATGGCCGGGCGGGGTGCCCGCGGG
>NZ_JAKZKW010000015.1:0-9526 GCF_022808695.1 Fundidesulfovibrio soli | reverse complement strand
GCGGCCCCGGGCGCCGCCCGCCCCCCCCCCCCCCCCCCCGGCCCCCCGCGCGGGGGGGGGGGGGGGGCCGCGCCGCCCCGAAACTTTTTCATTCGCCTTCTCGCAGGTCTTCTTCCCGGCTGCTGCGCAGCACGTCCTCCAGTTCCTCCCCCGCGAAGCCCAGAAGCATAAGCAACCGACGATGCTTGTCCGGGGAGCGCCGCTCCCATTCCCGATGCATGGCGAGCATCTCCTCGCGGTCCATGCCGGCGGCTTCCAGAAGCGCCGTGAGCGAGGCCCGGTCGGTCAGACCGGCCGGGGGCAGCTCCGGCCCGCCGCCAAGCAGGGAGAGAGCCAGACGCTGTTTGGCGCGCACGGCGGCAGCCTCGCGCTCCAGGGCCTTCAGCCTTGCCGCCAACGCCCGGGAGACAGCCGTCTCCGGGGCGTCCAGCGCGGCCTTGATCTCGGCCAGGCTCAACCCGAGGCTCCGATAGAGCAGTATGCGCTCAAGCCTCCAGGCCTCGGCCTCGCCGTAGGCGCGGTAGTCGCCCGAGGCCCGCTGCCTGGGACGCAGAAGCCCGATGGAGTCGTAATAGAGCAGCGTGCTGCGGGAGAGCCCGAAGCGTTTCGCAAGCCTACCGACCGTCCATTCAGCCACGCGGTTCTCCTGCTGCGGGAGCCATGCGGCCCGTGCGCAGATAGGTTTCCAGGTAGTTCTCAAGGGCGGCCATGGAGTGCGGCCGTCCGCCGGAAGCGTAGACTTCCAGAAGCTCTTCGCCCCGCGCCGACAGCGCCGTAAACACCCTCGTCCATTCGGCCCTGGTGCGATTGCCATCCACGGCTTCAAGCCCGATGCGCAGCGCGATGGTCATGACGCCCGGAACGAAGCTCACGAACCCTATGCGCTGAGGCGGCTCATAGCGGCTGACCTGCCAGACGCGCCCCTCCTCGCCGGGGAAGTCCGTGCGGAACATGCAGTCCAGCTCGGCAACGCCTGAGTCCGAATGAATCATCACGCATTTCCAGCCTGGAATCCAGCCATACTCCAGCACTGGGCAGAGCAGCGGGAACACCTGCCGCGGCGTGCCCGACAGCTCCATGACATCCTGCAACACCACGCGTTTCGCCTGAATCGTCGACATGCTTCTGTCCTCCTTGTTGTGTGACGCGGGCATTGCTGGGGTGTGAAGCTATAGACAAGTCAAGCGCGTCTTTTTCACTCGACCATCGGCCCGTCATTTGGCATCCTCGCGCCCCGACCCGCACCCAAGGACATCGCATGCCATTTCTCACCCTTCTGGCCCTGGCCCTTGCCCTGGCCATGGACGCCTTCGCCGTCTCACTGGCCACCGGCATCTGCCTGCGCACCCCCACCACGGTCCAGGCTCTGCGCATGGCGGGCGCGTTCGGCTTCTTCCAGGCCGCCATGCCCGTCGCCGGCTGGTTCCTGGGCCTGGTCGTGCGCTCCTTCGTGGAGTCCTACGCTTCCTGGGTGGCCTTCGCCATGCTGGCCTTCGTGGGCGGCAAGATGATCTGGGAGGGCCTGCACACGGAAGAAGCCGACGACAGCTGCCCGCCCAAGGACCCCACCAGGGGAGGTCAGCTGTTGCTGTTGGCCGTGGCCACCAGCATAGACGCCTTGGCCGTGGGCCTGAGCTTCTCCGTGCTGGGACAGCCCATCTGGTTCCCGGCGCTGGTCATCGGGGTGATCTGCTTCATCGTGGCCGGGCTGGGCGTTCGCCTGGGCTGCATGATCGGCCACCTGACCGCCGTGAGCCGCTACGCCGAGCTGCTGGGCGGCGCCACGCTGCTGGCCATCGGCGTCAAGCTGGTGCTCTAGGCTCGGGGCCCGCCCCCTCCGGGCTCGCCCTCCGCTCCGTATTCGGCCTGAATAGCTTGCCTTATCCACCGGGCTAGGTCCTGCCCCCCTGCTCCGCCCCACAGCGGCCCCACTGGGCGCTTGAGGCTGACAGCGTTTTGAGCTACCGAGCGCCCATGGACATATTCAGCATCGTTCTCACGGTCACGGGCCTGTGCCTGTTCGAGACCATCAGCTCCATCGACAACGCCATCATCAACGCCGAAGTGCTCTCCACCATGCGCCCGAAATACCGGCGCTGGTTTTTGGTATGGGGCATCATCATCGCGGTGTTCGCGGTGCGCGGGCTGCTGCCCTGGCTCATCGTCTGGGTGGTCACGCCGGGCATCGGCCCCTGGGAGGCCATGACCGCCACCTTCTCCTCCGACCCGCGCGTGATGCAGGCCGTGGACAGCTCCGCTCCGGTGCTGCTCATGGGCGGCGGCATCTTCCTGGTGATGCTCTTCCTGCACTGGGCCTTCCTGGAGGAAAAAAACTTCGGCCTGCCCGGTGAGCGCTTCCTGATGCGCCAGGGGGTCTGGTTCTACGCCCTGGCCTCGGTGCTGCTCACCGTGGTGGTCTGGCACGCCATGAAGATCGACGACGCCCTGGCCTTCGGCGCGGTGGTCGGCTCCACGGCCTTCTTCATCACCCACGGCTTCAAGCAGAACGCCGAGCAGAGCGAGCAGGAGCTGCTGCACTCCCACAAGTCCGACATCGCCAAGATCCTCTACCTGGAGATCATCGACGCCACCTTCTCCATCGACGGGGTGCTGGGGGCCTTCGCCTTCACGCTCTCTGTGCCGCTCATCCTGGTGGGCAACGGCCTGGGCGCGTTCGTGGTGCGCGAGCTCACCGTGCGCAACGTTGAGAGCATCAAGCGCTACCGCTTCCTCAAGAACGGAGCCATGTACTCGGTGCTCTTCCTGGGCGGGATCATGATCTTCGACGCCTTCGGGGTGCACATTCCCCATTGGGTCTCGCCGGTGATCACCTTCAGCGTGGTCGCGTACTTCTTCCTCAAGTCGCGCAAGTTCATGAAGATCAATCCCTAGCGCTCCCCCTGGACATATTTCGGCACAGCCTGTATAGTGCTGTAAATTTGTATCGGAAGGAGCCTCTCATGAAACGCTCGATTGCAACGGTTCTGGCGCTCGGCCTGGTCCTCGGCCTGGGCTCGGCCGCCTCCGCCCAGGACGACGCCCCCGCCGCCCCCAAGGGCGAGAAGGCCTTCCAGGCCATGGACACCAACGGCGATGGCAAGATCAGCAAGGAAGAGTTCCTGAACGCGGCCAAGAAACGCGCCGAAATGCGCTTCATCAAGCTCGACGCCAACAGCGACGGCACCCTCACCAAGGACGAGCTCGGCCAGGCCAAGGGCAAGCGCCGCGCCCCCAAGGCCGCCGCTCCCGCGCCCGCCCAGCAGTAGCCCGTCTGGCCCACGCTTTCCCGGCCCGCCTCCCCGCCCGCGCGAGGATGGCGGGCCGCCCTTTTGCCGCCATCGGCGACGCCTCACGCCGAGCGCCCTGGGGCACCCGCCCGCACGAATCGCCGCGCTTGAATTGACCCTCACGAATCATTGAAAATTTCCATCCAGTGTAACAATTTACGCAGCCTGAACGCTCTGTCACTTGACACACGCTCGAACGGGCATACAAAGACCCCGTTCACGATACAGGTGGAGGCGCGCCTTGATACTGTTTTCTGTCTTCCTTTGTGCCCTTGCCGCCCTGCTGGCCATGCCCGCCGACGCGCTGGCCTGGGGTCCCGGGGTGCACACCGCCGCCGCCCGTTTCGTGCTGGCCAACCTTGATCTGCTGCCCGTGCATGTGGCGGGCGTGCTGGCCCAGTTTCCCAACTCGTTCTCCTACGGCTGCCTGAGCGCCGACTTCTTCGTGGGCAAGGGCACCCGCGTGCGCCCCGGCCACAGCCACAACTGGGACGCTGCCGACCGCCTTCTGGAGGCCGCGCACACCCCGCAGCTCATGTCCCACGCCTTGGGCTACGCCAGCCACCTGGCCGCCGACGTGGTGGCCCATTCCATCTACGTGCCCGGCGTGCTGGCCTCCACGCACCTGCCCTCGGGGCCGACCCACGTCTACATCGAGATGCAGGCCGACTCGCGCCTCACCGGGGGGCTCTGCCGCGCCGGCAAGCTCTCGCGCCGCCTGCAGCGCACCGTGGACCGCAGCATGGTCTGCGCGCTGGAGAAGAATCCCCTCACCTACCTCTGCCGCAAGCGCGTGTTCCGCAGCGGCGAGCGCCTCAGCTTCCTGCCCGGCTGGAACCGCTCGCTGATGCTGGCCCAGCGCCTGATGCCCCTGCCCGACGGCTGGCATGACCTGGACGAGATGTTCACCCTGAGCCTGCGCGCCGTGCTGGACGTGCTGCGCAACGTGAACGCCACCACCCTGCGCGGCTTCGATCCCATCGGCAGCCGGGAACTGGCCCGCGCCAAGCGTGGCGTGCGCCCGGCGGTGCACCCCTGCCTGGAAGAGCTGCCCGCACTGCCCGGGGCCGACCTGCAGCAGGAAGTGGCCTAGATCCCGGAGTTGGACCGGGGGAGAAAGAGCCTCCGGCGGCCAGGGGCGCTGCCCCTGGACCCCGCCAAAGGGAGTTCCTCCCTTTGGAATCCCATATCATTCACGTTCTATCCCCCGCCACCGAGCAGGCGACAGGTCGACGTTTCCCGCCTTGGTACAAACGTCAACTGGGAGCCATGAACCCTCGCTCCAACCACTGCGTCCATCGGTTGATATTTGCGGGTCAAGGGGGCCACGCCCCCTTGCGGGGCGTGGGGCAGCGCCCCACATTTCTTGCCACACCCTGCCCCGCCCCAAAAGAAAGGCGCGGCAGAACGCCGCGCCTTGCAATCGACCATAATATCCTGACCTCGGGGCTGCCGCCACCAAAGTCACGCATCAGAACAGCTTGCCCGGATCCTCCAGCAGCGAGGCCAGCACCGAGGGGTCGGCCAGCGCGGACGTATCGCCCATGCGGCCCTCGGCGGCACCGCGCAGGGCTTGCCGCGCGATCTTGCCGGAGCGGGTCTTGGGCAGCTCCTCCACCACGCGGATGCACAGCGTCCCGGCGAATTCCTCCACCTCGGCGCGCACGGCCCGCTCCAGATCCTCCTCCAGGCCGAATGGCTCCCCGGCCTCGGCGCGCAGCGTGACGTAGACCACCACGGTGTCGCCCGAGCCCACAGCCGCGGCCTCGGCCACGCAGGAGTGCGCGGCCACGGCGGCCTCCACGGCGGCCACGGGCAGGTCCGCCCCGGCGATGCCCGCGCGGCCCAGAATCACGAACGCGCCGTCCGGGGTCGTCTGCACCAGGTCGCCCGTATCGTAGGATGATCCGGCTTCCAGCCGCTGGCCCACCAGCGCCGAGGCCATGGACGGCCAGGGCGCGTCCAGGGCCAGGTGGCCCTGCAGGTTCATGGACGCCTCCACGCCGGGCAGGGGCGTGAGCCCGCCCCGGCTGCCGGAGAGCATGAGCACGCCGCCGGTCTCGGTCTGGCCCCAGGTGTCCACCACCGGGGCGCGGCCCTTGCCCACGGCGCGGGCCAGCCACTGCCGGTTCTCGGGGGTGAGCTTCTCGCCCACGCTGACGATGAGCTTGAGCGCGGGCAGGTCCCGCCCGGCGGGCCAGGCCTCGCCCTCGCGCATGAGCTGCCCGGTGAGCGCGGGCGTGGTTATGAGCGTGGCCACCTGATGCTTCTGGGCGATGCGCCAGAGGCGGTCCGGCTTGGGGTGCAGGGGCGAGCCCTCGTAGAGGAGCGTCGTGGCGCCCAGGCAGAGCGGCGCGTAGAGCGCGTAGGCCATGTTCATGATCCAGCCCGGCTCCGAGAGGCACCACATGGTCATGCCCGGGCCGACGCCGAAAGCATGGCGCGCGGAGTGGGCGCACCCGGCCAGGAAGCCGCCCGCGGCGTGCACCACGCCCTTGGGATGCCCCGACGAACCGGAGGTGTAGAGGATGAACAGGGGGTCGTCCGCGCCGTGAACGGCCCCGGGCAAGGCCGGGACAACGGCGTGCGCCTCCATGAGTTCGTGCCACCAGAGGTCGCCCTCGCGCAGCGACTCGGGGGCCTGGCTCGTGCGCCGGACCACCACCCTCCGGGGGCCGCCCTCGGGCTGGATGATGGGCACTGCCCGCCCGGCCTTGAAATATCCGTCCGCCGTGATAAAGAGCATGGCCCCGCAGGCCGCCATCCGCTCGGAGACCACGGCCGGGGAGAGCCCCGCGGGGAACGTCAGGTGCACCGCGCCCAGCCGGGCAAGGGCCAGGGTGGCCACCACCAGCTCGGGCAGGGCGGGCAGGCTCAGGCCGACCACGCAGCCCTTGCTCACCCCGAGCCCGGCCAGCACCACGGCCGCGCGGCGCACCTGGTCCAGCAGGGCCCCATAGGTGTGGACCACGGCCTGGTTCTCGGGCTCGCCCTGCCAGATCAGGGCGGGCACGTCGTCGCGCCCGGCATCCACGTGGCGGTCCAGGCAGTTGGCGCACACGTCGATGGCCGCCCCTTTGAACCAGCCGGAGGGCGAGGTGAACGTGTCGGGGCAGGCCTTTTCCCACGGGGTGCGCCAGGCCAGAAGTTCGCTGGCTCGGTCGCTCCAGAAGCGTTCGCGGTCGTGAGGGTTCATGGCTCTCCTTGGCGTTTGCTAAAAGAGGCTTGCCGGATCGGTGGCGGCCTACTATCCTGCTGCCGACGTGTCCGCGACCGGCGGCCGGAATCCGGTCGGTCCGCAATCGCCCGAAAGTTATAGCGCAACCCCCGGACATCAACAAGCGGCGAACCATGAGCGTTGCCAATCTCGAAGGGCTGTTCAAGCCCACTTCCGTCGCAGTCGTCGGTGCCACCAACGAGGAAGGCCACGTCGGCCGCGTGGTCATGGAGAACCTCCTGGGCGGGGCCTTTCTGGGCCCGGTGATGCCCCTCTCCCCTGACGAGGACAAGATACTGGGCGTGGACGCCTACAAAAGCGTGGACACCCTCCCGCTTACGCCCGACCTGGCCATCATCTGCACCCCGCCGGACACCGCCCCTGAATACCTCTATCGCCTGGGCAGGCGCGGCGTGAAGGCAGCCGTGGCCCTCTGCCCCGGCTACACCCGGCTGTCGGCGGGCGAAAAGTGGGAAATACAGGAAAAGATGCTCTCCTCCGCCGAGGAGGAAGGCATCCGCATCCTGGGGCCGTCCGGCCTGGGGCTGATCATCCCCCCCATCGGGCTCAACGCCAGCCTGGTCAAGGCGGACCCGCCCAAGGGCCGCATCGCCTTCGTCTCGCAGTCGGCCTCCCTGTTCACCGGCGTGCTCGACTGGGCCAGGGCGCACCGCATCGGCTTCTCCTGCGTGGTGTCGTTGGGCGACCGGCTGGACCTGGAATACCAGGACCTCTTCGACTACCTCTCCTCCGACCCCAACACGCGCTCCATCCTGCTCTTCATCGAATCCGTGGGCGACGCCCGCACCTTCATGAGCGCGGCCCGCGCCGCCGCGCGCAACAAACCCGTGCTGGTGGTCAAGCCCGGGCGCAGGCGCGGCCCCGGCGGCGAACCCATCGCCAAGCCGGGCCAGGGCCTGGACGAGGTCTACCACGAAGCCTTCCGCCGCGCGGGCATGCTGCGCGTGTTCGAGATCGACGCGCTGTTCGACGCGGCCCAGACCCTGGCGCGCACCCAGCAGCTCAAGGGCGACAAGCTGGCCATACTGACCAACGGCGGGTCCATCGGGGTCATGGCGGCGGACACCCTGGTGGAGGGCGGCGGCAAGCTGGCCACCCTCTCCGAACAGACCTCCGCCCACCTGCGCGAGCTCATCGGCCCCAACTGGATGCGCGACGGCATCGTGGACATGGGCCTCACCGCCACGCCCGATCTTTATTCCCAGGTTCTCACCGCCCTGCTCAAGGACAAGGAGCCCAACGCCATCCTGGTGATGCACGTGCCCTTCGCCTCCGTCACCGGGGACGACGTGGCTCAGGCCGTGGTCCAGACATCCTCCAAGAGCCAGCGCCCGGTGTTCACCTGCTGGATGGGGCATGCGGTGGCCGAATCCGCCAGGGCGCTCTTCAACCAGGCGGGCATCCCGAGCTACGCCACGCCGGACACCGCCGTGCGCGCCTTCATGGACATGGCCAACCATCGCCGCACCCAGGAACTGCTCATGGAGATGCCCGCGGACCTGCCCGCGGGCTTCAGCCCCGACACGGACGGCGCCCAGGGCGTGGTGCTCTCCGTGCTGGAGGCCGGGCGCTCCGAGCTTACGGAGCCCGAGGCCAAGGTGGTGCTGGCTTCCTACGGCATCCCGGTGATCCGCTCCAAGCTGGTCAAGACCGTGGAGGAGGTATCCTCCGCCGCCGAGGAGTTGGGCTTCCCCGTGGCGCTCAAAATCTTCTCGCCCGACATCCCCCAGCCCTTCGACGTAGGCGGCGTGGTGCTCGACATCGAAGACCAGGAGGAACTGCGCCAGGCCGCCGTGGCCATTCGGACCCGTGCGCGCAAACTCCAGCTCGGGGCTGACATCCAGGGCTACATCGTGCAGCGCATGGGCCGCCGGGGCGCTCAGGAACTGCTCATACAGGCCCAGGTGGACCCCGTTTTCGGCCCGTTCCTGCGCTTCGGCCAGGGCGGGCTTGCGGCCAAGCTCTCGCAGGACAAGGCCGTGGCCCTGCCGCCGATCAACGCCAGCCTGGCGCGCGACCTGATCAACCGCACCCGCGTCGCGGCCTTCCTGCGCGGCCTGGGCGGGCGTCCCCCCGCGAACATGGACGCCATCTGCCTGACGCTGATCCAGGTCGCCCAGCTCATCACGGACATCCCCCAGATCATCGAGATCGACCTGAACCCCATATTCGCCGACAGCCAGGGCGTGGCCGTGCTCGGCGCGCGCATCCGCGTGGCCGAGGCCATGTCCGGCGGGCAGGAGCGCCTGGCCATCCGCCCCTACCCCCGCGAACTGGAGGAGGAGGCGGTGCTCAAGAACGGGCGGCGCATCCTCATCCGGCCCATACGCCCCGAGGACGAGCCCGCCCACTACGAGCTGCTCAAGCGCATCACCCCCGAGGACCTGCGCTACCGCTTCTTCGGCGTTGTGCGCGAGCTGTCGCACATGGAGATGGCCCGCCTGACCCAGATCGACTACGAGCGCGAGATGGCCTTCATCGCCACCGCGCCCGACGAAGAGGGCCACAACGAGACTTTGGGCGTGGTGCGCGCCTCCACAAAGCCGGACAACTCCCAGGCGGAGTTCGCCATCCTGGTGCGCTCTGACCAGAAGGGCCTGGGCATGGGCCGCCTGCTCATGGAGAAGATCATCCGCTACTGCCGGGACCGGGGCACCGCCGTGCTCTCCGGGCAGGCCCTGCTGGACAACAAGGGCATGCAGGGGCTGGCCGAAAAGGTGGGCTTCGACGTCTGGCGCAACACGGACGAGGACATCGCTGATATGCGCCTGGAGCTGAACAAACGATAGCTTGTCGATAAGTTGCATATCTTAAATTATCATAATTATATGCTATCATCCAGTTCCAGGTGGATGATCCGGTCCGTTTAACGTCGGCCGAACGGGGGGCATGAGGGCTTTTTTTTGCCACGTTTCGGCCGCGCCAAGCCGTGGCGGGTCCAGCCGTGGCCTCTCCAGGGCCGAACTGTCCGATGTTCTTCAAATACAGCGGACAGTTCGGC